>NZ_JBEAJL010000011.1:0-91193 GCF_040065275.1 Klebsiella sp. JB_Kp042 | reverse complement strand
GGCCTTCCGGGAACGTCTCAGCGATTTTGAGGCCGCCAGCACCGGCAGTTTCAGTAGCCATGGTGAATATATTAACGACAGGTCGCACGAACCCTCCAGGCCGGGTAAGGCGCAGCCGCCACCCGGCAAAAATACGGCACAAATACGGCCCAACAGCGTAGCCGGGACAAGGCGTCACGCATCGCTCTCCGGGATTCTCCCTGCTGGCGCTATGCTCAGCCGCTTCCGTGTTAAGTTTCAGGTGTCGCATGAATCACTGGAGTACATCCCCCTTAGCATCAGCAGCAGGTTGCCGCTAAGCCCGCGGAGAACACCCTCTTAACGTTGCAAGCGCTGGAGATCCCGAGTACCGAAGTTAAAAAGGATTAGCTAAAGGTCTTCAGCGCGGGACGCGACTAAATGCTAATCACTTGGGGGGTTAGCTCGGTCATGTTCTCTGGCGAACCGGGTCGCGCTGCTGACAGCTGGCAAAAGAATCGTTGATATAGTCGCTCAGTGCCCACTTGTCCTGATAGCCAAACGTCCTCGGGAATGGATGTAGTACGAAGCGCCGGGTCAGGGGGTCAACGTGATTGCCACTGAAGACGCGGTGTTCACGGATCATCTCATCTGGTAACCTGTCACTCGCGCCGTTGGTAACGTGAATATTCATGGTTAACTTTGGAACTCAGACGATTAATGAAAACTAGCAGACTATTCACGTTAATTTTGTCATTGTTACTGACACTCTGCGCCAGCACAGAGGCCAGCGCCAGCACACCTTCAGGCAGCATTTCCTCTGCAAACACATCAATTACCACTCGTGATAAGAACGGAAACCTACTGCCGAGTTTCCTGCGGATTCAGTACGATGTTGATTCAGATGGCAGAGTTCAGAATGTAAAGATACTTGAATCGACAACGACTCCGGAGTTGGAACATCAAATCATTGATAAAATGATTAAAAAATGGCGCTTTGAAAAGGGCAAACCGGGAAAAGCTCAAAGATTAGTCGTCAAGATCCCACCCAAATCAGACGGCGGTCCCGCGAATAAGCAGTAAGCACTTTTAATGACTAGTCGCCTGACGCAACGTCTACGTCTTTAACGTCCCCGGGGCGCCTGGAGGGGACTCTACCTATCAATAGAGGGTTCGTTTTACCGTAAGCTTACTCTCAAACAAAAAAAGCCCCTGCATATCAGCAGGGGCAAGCCATGTCAGAGCTTATTATTTATTAGTTAAACACCATCCCGCCGTCGATCAGCAATGACTGACCGGTCATATAATCAGAATCCGGGCTGGCAAGATAGGAGACGCAGGCGGCGACATCTTCCGGTTCGGACAGACGACCGAGGGTGATGCGTTTGGCAAACTCGGCGGTACCGTAGCCCAGCGGTTTACCGGCAGCTTCGGACACCTGGCGGTCAATTTCGGCCCACATCGGCGTTTTGACGATCCCCGGGCAGTAGCCGTTGACCGTGATGCCCAGCGGCGCGAGGTCGCGAGCGGCGGTCTGGGTTAAGCCGCGTACGGCGAATTTACTGGAGCTATACACCGCCAGCTCCGGGTTGCCGACGTGGCCGGCCTGGGAACAGGCGTTAATGATTTTCCCGCCGTGCCCCTCTTTCTTAAAGGCCTCGACCGCCGCCTGAATGCCCCAGATCACCCCTTTAACGTTGATATTGTAAACTTTATCGACAATCTCCGGGGTAATAGACTCGATCGGCGTGGACGGCGCCACGCCGGCGTTGTTGACGATGACGTCGAAGCCGCCCAGCGTTTTGCGCGCCTGTTCGACAGCGGCAAACACCTGATCGCGGTCGGAGACATCCACTTTCACCGCCATGGCGCGGCCGCCGGCCTGGTTGATTTCGGAGGCGACCGCTTTGGCGGTGGCGTCGTTATAATCGGCAATGGCCACGGCAAATCCATCTTTCACCAGACGAAGGGCGATAGCTTTACCAATCCCCTGGCCGGCGCCGGTAACAAGTGCGACTTTTTTCATTTTCCTTTCCTTATTGTGATGACTTACAGAATCTGACTCAGATGCAGCTGACCCATCAGAAGCGGGTTATCGCGATAATCCACCGGGATGGCCACTACCGCCGGGCCGTCGACGTCCATCGCCGCGCGCAGGGTCGGCTCCAGCGCCTCAGCGCTTTCCACGGCAAACCCTTTGGCGCCGAAGGACTCGGCATAGGCTTTAAAATCCATCGGCCCGAACTCGACGCCGGACAGGCGCTGATATTTTTTCTCTTCCTGGATGGCCACCATGTTGTAGCCGTTATCGACCCAGATCAGGTGCAGCACGTTGGCTTTCAGGCGGACGGCGGTCTCCAGCTCCATGCTCGACTGCAGGAAGCCGCCGTCGCCGGAGACGGAGACCACTTTGCGCTCAGGATTGACCAGCCAGGCGCCGATGGCCCAGGGCAGGGCGACGCCCATGGTCTGCTGGCCGTTGGAGATCATCACCTGACGGGCGCGGAAGCTGTAAAGGTAGCGGGCGATCCAGATATGGAAGCTGCCCATGTCCACGGTCAGCGTGACGTCGCTGTTGACGATATCCTGCATCGCGCGAACGATACGCAGCGGATGCAGGGCAAACTGATTCAGCTGCGCGCCGCGGCGGTCCAGCAGCTCGCGCTGGTGCTGGCGGTCGCGGAGGATCTCCGCCGCCTGTGGGGAGAGCACCAGCCGGCGATCGATATTTTGCGCCAGCTTGCTGAGGGTGCCGGCGATATCGCCCACCAGCTCGACGTCCGGGGTATAGTTGCGTTCTTCATAGGCGGGCAGGACGTCGATATGCACCAGCGTCGCGTTGCCGCTGTTCCACATCGCCGGTTCATATTCCACCGGGCTGTAGCCGATGCAGATCACCAGGTCGGCGAGCTGCAGCAGACGGTCCCCGGCCTGGTTGTTAAACAGCCCGACCCGGCCGGCGAAGCGAGAGAAGTTATCCTGATTCACCGCCCCGGCGGCCTGATAGGTGCTGGTGACCGGAATATGGCTGGCCTCCAGCAAACGGCGTAGCGCCGCGCTGTTTTCCGGCTGGCTGGCCATCAGGCCGAGCAGGAAGATCGGGTTCTTCGCCTGAGCGATAAGCTTCGCCACCTGGTCGATGGCGGCATCCGGCGCGGCGCCCATCTGCGGGGCCCCGCTGGCCGGCAGCACTTTACCGCTGACCGGGCCATCGACCACATCCTGCGGCAGGCTGACGAAAGCGCTGCCCGGCCGGCCCTGCTCGGCGGCGCGGAAGGCGTTGGAGACCACTTCCGCCAGCGCGTCCGGCGCGGTCACCTCGACGGCGTATTTCGTCACCGGGCTGAACATCGCCACCGTATCCATACTCTGGTGGACCTGTTTGGCCTTATCGGCGCGTTTCACCGCGCCGCCCAGGGCCACCACCGGGTCGCCTTCGCTGTTGGCGGTGGCCATACCGGTGATCAGGTTGGAACAGCCCGGACCGGAGGTGACCAGCGCCACGCCCGCTTTACCGGTAATGCGCCCGACGGCGGCGGCCATAAAGGCGGCGTTGGCTTCGTGGCGTACCGGAATAATGCGAATGGAGGAATCCAGCAGTGAGTCGAATACCTTGTCGATTTTGGCGCCAGGGATGCCGAACACCTGACGTACCCCCTGGGCTTCCAGCTGGCTGACGACGAGATCGGCGCCGTGCGCCCACTGGCGTACCGGATACTGTTTGTCCATGTGACCCCCTTAACTTTCTACGGAACGGATGGCGGCATCGAGATTATCGGGATGCAGATTGGCCTGCAGGAACGCGCTGTCGGCGGGCAGGTCGATCATCAGCTTGTGAATTTCGCCGAAGGTCAATACCCCGTGGTCGAGCTGGTAATCCAGCAGGTGACCGCCGCCTTTGCGGTCATCGGTTATAAAGTGCTCGTGATACCCGGCGACGTTGATCCCCTGCATATGCTGCGGGGTACGGAAGCCGACCAGCACCCCTTCGCGCTGGTTAAAGCGGAACACCGGCTGATCGTCGAGGACGTCGGTCATCGCCCGGTACGGCGGCGTCTGGCGCGGCACGGTGCGGGTATGGGCATGGCGGAAATGGCCGTCGATGCGCAGGGCGCAGAACAGGTTGTCAGAGGGGATTTGCTGGTCGATCACCTCGTGCAACTGCTGGCGGCTCACCGGATGGTCGAAGGTTTTCCGGTACTGCGGCTGGAACCAGGTCATCACCGCGAACGGCGTTTTCTGCTCCGGCTGGGCTTTGCGCGCGCTGCCGTCGGCCCGCAGCTGATAGACCTGACTGCTGAAGGCGATCAGCTCCCCGTCCAGCTCATTAAAGGTGCCGAGACCGAAATCGCCGTGCTTCAGCAGGTCCGCGATGGTGGTGCTGCCTTCGTAAACCCCGCTCAGCAGGGCGCTCATGAGCGATGTCTGATAGAGCACGCTCTCGGGATGCTGCGCGGAAAACGCCCGCAGGGTTTCGCATAGACTCTCTTCGCAGGTGCATTCAGCAGAATGATTCATATACCACTTCCTCGTTCAACAAATATAAGAAAGGTTAAATAAATGTTGACCCGATTCAGCTCACAGTTCCAATATAGAAACCATGCTGGTTTGAGACGTTTTCGATATGGAACTTCGTTATCTTCGCTATTTTGTCGCCGTCGCCAGGACGCGGCACTTCACCCAGGCCGCCAAGGAACTGGGTATTTCACAGCCTCCGTTAAGTCAGCAAATTCAGCGGCTTGAGCGCGAGGTGGGGACCCCGCTGTTTCGGCGTTTGACCCGCGGGGTGGAGCTCACCGAAGCCGGTGAGTCGTTCTATGAGGATGCCCGCCAGATCCTCGCCATGAGCGATGCGGCGCTGGAGAAGGCCAAGGGCATTGCCCGCGGGATGAACGGCAGCCTGTCGTTAGGCATTACCAGTTCTGATGCTTTCCACCCGCAAATCTTCACGCTGCTGCACCGTTTTCAGCTCGATCACCCCGGGGTGACCCTGCACCAGATGGAAGACAATATGGCCAATCTGATGACCGCCCTGAGCGAGGCCGAGCTGGACATCGCCTTCGTCCGTCTGCCGTGCGAGAGCAGTAAAGCCTTTAATCTGCGGATTATCGATGAGGAGCCGATGGTTATCGCGCTGCCGCGCGATAACCCGCTGGCGACGCAGCCGACCCTGGCCCTGGAGCAGCTGCGCGACGTGGCGCCGATCCTCTTCCCGCGGGAGGTGGCCCCGGGGCTGTATGAGCTGGTGTACAACAGCTGCCTGCGCGCCGGCATCGATATGGAGCGCGCCTTGCAGTCGTCGCAGATTTCGTCATCGCTGAGCATGGTCAATGCCGGGTTCGGATTTGCGCTGGTCCCGCAGTCGATGACCTGCATTCAACAGCCGAACGTCAGCTATCACCCGCTCAGCGGGGCGCCGCTGAAGACCGATATCGCCATCGCCTGGCGGCGCTTCGAGCGCTCGCGCACGGTGAAACGCTTTCTGGCGATGTTCTGATCGTCGCGACGCCTGCGGTCTACTGCGCCACCCAGCCGCCGTCCATGTTCCACGCCGCGCCGCGCACCTGGGCGGCGGCGTCGCTGCACAGAAACAGCGCCATTTCGCCCAGCTGCTGCGGGGTGACAAACTCCCCGGAGGGCTGTTTTTCCGCCAGCAGCTGCGCGCTGGCCTGCTGCGGGTCGACCCCTTCGGCGATGCGCTTATCGATCTGCTGCTGCACCAGCGGGGTCAGCACCCAGCCGGGGCAGATGGCGTTGCAGGTGATGCCGCTGCGCGCGGTTTCCAGGGCCACGGTTTTGGTCAGGCCGACCACCGCGTGCTTGGCGGCGACATAGGCCGATTTCTCTTTCGACGCCACCAGGCCATGCACTGAGGCAATGTTGATGATGCGCCCCCAGTCGCGCTGGCGCATGCCAGGCAGCGCCAGGCGGGTGGTGTGGAAGACGCTGGAGAGATTGATGGCGATGATGTCGTTCCATTTGTCCACCGGGAACTGCTCCACCGGGGCGACGTGCTGGATACCGGCGTTATTGATCACGATATCGACGCCGCCGAAGGTGCTTTCGGCATAGCGCATCATCGCCTCGATCTGCCCGACGTCGCGCAGGTCGGCGTCGTGATAGCCGGGGATCTTGCCCAGCGCGGCGACTTCAGCCCGGGCGTGGCTGCTGTCGCCGAAGCCATTGAGCACCAGCTGGGCGCCTGCCTGCGCCAGCACTTTGGCGATCCCTAAGCCGATGCCGCTGGTGGAGCCGGTGACCAGCGCCGTTTTACCGTCTAAATTCATTTTATTACTCCTACAATCGGGTCTCAGACAATGCCGGTCACATAGAACGTGGCAATGACAAACAGCACCGCGAGGCTTTTGATCACCGTGATGGCGAAAATGCCGCCGTAGGCCTGGCGATGGCTCAGGCCGGTGATTGCCAGCAGGGTGATCACCGCCCCGTTATGCGGCAGGGTGTCCATGCCGCCGCTGGCCATGGCGGCGACGCGGTGCAGGACCTCCAGCGGAATATTGGCGGCGTGGGCGGCGGCGACAAAGGTCTCGGACATCGCCGCCAGGGCGATGCTCATTCCCCCGGAGGCCGAGCCGGTGATCCCGGCCAGCACCGTGACGCTGATCGCCTCGTTTAACAGCGGATTGGGAATGGCCGCGAGGGCTTTCGACAGCACCAGGAAACCCGGCAGGGCGGCGATAACCGCGCCGAAGCCATACTCAGAGGCGGTGTTCATTGCCGCGAGAATCGCCCCGCCCACCGCCGTCCGGCTCCCCTCCGCCAGCCGGCCGCGAATATTGCGATAGCCGCAGACCAGCACCAACACAATGCCGGAGAGCAGCGCCGCCTGCACCGCCCAGATGGCGGTGATTTTCCCCACCTCGGTGACGACAGGCTTCGCCAGACCCGGCAGGGTGAGCTCATGGCTGGCGCCGTACCATTGCGGGATCCAGTGGGTAAACAGCAGATTCAGCACCCCCACCAGCAGCAGCGGGGCGATTGCGATCAGCGGATGCGGCAGGTCGATGTCATCCGGGGTCTCCGGCTCATTTTGCAGATCGGTCCCATAGCCTTCGCCGCTGGCCTGCGCTTTGCAGCGCTGGCGCTCCAGCCACAGCAAACCGAAGAGGATAATGAACAGGGAGCCGATAAGCCCCAGCCACGGGGCCGCCCAGGCGTTGGTGCCGAAGAAGCTGGTGGGAATAATATTCTGGATCTGCGGCGTGCCGGGCAGGGCGTCCATGGTAAACGAGAACGCGCCGAGGGCGACGGTGGCGGGGATCAGCCGCTTGGGGATCCCGCTCTGGCGAAACAGCTCGGCGGCGAAAGGGTAGACGGCAAAGGCCACCACAAACAGCGACACCCCGCCGTAGGTCAGCAGGGCGCACACCAGCACGATCACCGGGATCGCGTGGCGGCGGCCGAGGACGCGGATGGCGGCGGCGACAATCGACCGTGAGAATCCCGACAGCTCAATCAGCTTGCCGAACACGGCGCCCAGCAGAAACACCGGGAAATAGAGCTTCACAAAGCCAACCATTTTTTCCATAAACAGGCCGGTAAAGGCCGGGCCGACCGCGCCCGGGTCGGTGAGCAGCACCGCGCCGAGGGCGGCGATCGGCGCAAAGAGGATCACGCTGTATCCACGGTAGGCTGCCAGCATCAGTAACGCCAGCGCGGCCAGGGCTATTATCACACTCATCACGACGTCTCACTCTCATTGTTATTGTAGGGGTACAGAACGCGATACTAGGGTTTCAGGGCGAAGCGCAGCTGGTGTTCCCGGCGCGACTGGATGCGCTGGCGCCGCGCCTCGTCCCAGCGGTAAAAGCCTTGCCCGCTGCGGGCGCCGGTGTCGCCTTGCGCCACTTTCTCCGCCACCAGCGACATCATCTCCGTACCGCTGGCCAGCTCCGGCAGCAGGTGCTGGCAGATATCCTGGACTGTCGCCAGGCCGGTCATGTCCGCCGCCTCCAGCGGGCCGACCATCGCATAGCGACGGCCCAGCGAGGCGCGCATCACCTGGTCCACCACCTCCGGGGAAGCGATGCCGCTGTGGACGATATGCAGCGCTTCGCGCAGCAGGGCGAACTGCAGTCGGTTGCCGACAAAGCCCGGCGCGGCGCGGTTGAGCACCACCGCTTCCAGCGCGCAGCCGGCGCAAAAGTCGCTTACCTGGCGCGCCAGATGGGGCAGCGTGGCGCTCCCGGGCACCACTTCCACCAGCGGGATCAGGTGCGGCGGATGCCAGAAATGGGCGATCAGCAGGCGTTCCGGAAGGCGCATGCCCTGCGCCAGCCGATCCGGCGGCAGGCCGCTGGTGTTGCTGGCGATAATCGCCTCGTCGGCGATCAGCGTTTCCAGTTCGGCATACAGGGCGTGCTTCAGCGCCAGCCGTTCGGGGATCGCTTCAATCAGCAGCGTGGCGTCGGCCAGCGCCTGCAGCGCCGGGGTGGGGGTTAAACGGCTCAGTACGGCGTCGCGGTCGGCGGGATCCTGCTGACCGCTCGCCTCCAGCTCGCGCAGGATCGCCCCGGCCACCGTGGGCACCTCGGCAAGACGTTGCGGATCGGTGTCATACAGGCGGACGGCGTGACCGTGACGGGCGAAATGGCAGGCGATGCCGACGCCCATCAGTCCCGCGCCGAGTACCGCCAGACGTGGTGTGAACATAGTGGCTCCTGTTAACGTTGAAGGGTCATGGCGATGCCCTGGCCGCCGCCGACGCACAGGGTGGCCAGCCCTTTACTGGCGCCCCGGCGCTGCATCTCATGCACCAGGCTGACGAGGATCCGGCAGCCGGAGGCGCCGATGGGATGGCCCAGGGCGATGGCGCCGCCGTTGACGTTGACTTTCTCGCTGTCCCATTCGAGCAGCTGACCGACGGCCAGCGCCTGGACGGCAAAGGCCTCGTTGGCTTCGATAAGATCCACCTCGTCCAGCGTCCAGCCGGCGCGCTGCAGCGCCTGGCGGCAGGCGCTCACCGGGCCGATGCCCATCACCGCCGGGTCGACCCCGGCGACCGCCGCGCTGACGATGCGCGCCAGCACCGGCAGCCCAAGCTCGCGGGCTTTATCGACGCTCATCAGCAGGACCGCCGCGGCGCCGTCGTTCAGGGATGAGGCATTCCCGGCGGTGACGCTGCCGTCAGCCGGGCGAAACGCCGGGCGCAGCTGGGCCAGCTGCTGCTCGCTGGTCTCCGGGCGCGGTTGTTCATCGTCGGTCACGACACGCGGCGGCTTTTTGCCCTGCGGAACGCTGACCGGGACGATCTCTTCGCGAAAGCGTCCGGCGGCGATAGCGGCCGCCGCTTTGCGCTGGGAGCTGGCGGCGAAGGCGTCCTGGCGCTCGCGGCTGATATCGAAGGCATCGGCGAGGTTCTCGGCGGTCATGCCCATGTGGTAGTCGTTAAAGGCGTCCCACAGGCCGTCCTGGATCATGCTGTCCTGCAGGCTGGCGTGGCCGAAACGCAGGCCGTCGCGGGCGCCGTGCATCAAATAGGGAGCATTGCTCATGCTCTCCTGGCCGCCGGCGATAACGATCCCGGCGTCGCCGCAGCGGATCGCCTGCACCGCCTGCTGAACCGCTTTCAACCCGGAGCCGCACACCAGATTGACGGTGACCGCCGGGGTGTCCACCGGCAGGCCGGCCCGCAGCGCGGTCTGGCGCGCCGGGTTCTGCCCGCAGCCGGCGGTGAGCACCTGGCCGAAAATCAGTTCATCGACCGCCGCGGCGGGCAGCTGGCAGCGTTCAAGCAGGCTGCGCACCACCGTCGCGCCGAGGTCGACGGCGGAAAGCGGGGCGAAGGCGCCGCGAAAGCTGCCGACCGGGGTGCGTACTGCAGCAACAATGGCAATATCGGTCATGGTCTCTCCTTAGCTGAAACGCATTTCGCGCACGTCGTCGGCGACGATAAGCCGTCCCGCCGTTTTACGCATCACCTCGTCGGGGCTGACCCCCGGAGCCACTTCGCGCAGGACAAACGCCCCGTCGACAATGTCCAGCAGGGCCAGGTCGGTGAGCACCCGGCGAATGCAGCCCACGCCGGTGAGCGGCAGGGTGCACTGCGGCAGCAGTTTGGATTCGCCGTTCTTTGAGGCGTGGGTCATCACCACGATGATGTTCTGCGCGCCGGCCACCAGGTCCATGGCGCCGCCCATCCCCTTAACCATTTTCCCGGGGATCATCCATGAGGCGATATTCCCCGCGACGTCGACCTCAAAGGCGCCAAGAACCGTAAGATCGACGTGGCCGCCGCGGATCATGGCGAACGACTGGGCGGAATCGAATATCGCCGCCCCGGTTTGCGCGGTGACGGTCTGTTTGCCGGCGTTAATCATGTCGGCGTCGATGGTTTCCTCATCGGGAAATTCGCCCATCCCCAGCAGGCCGTTCTCCGACTGGAGCATCACTTCAATACCGGCGGGGATATAGTTGGCCACCAGCGTCGGGATACCGATCCCGAGGTTAACGTAGTCGCCGTCGCGCAGCTCCTGGGCGACGCGCATCGCCATTTGTTCACGGGTTAGCATCTCAGTGCCCTCCGGCGCGCAGGGTGCGCTGTTCAATACGTTTTTCGAATTGCCCGACGATCAGCCGGTCGACATAGATCCCCGGGGTGTGAATGGCGGAGGGCGGCAGTTCGCCCGGCGGCACGATCTCTTCCACCTCCACTACCGTAATGCGCCCGGCGGTGGCCATCAGCGGGTTGAAATTCTGCGCGGTGTGGCGGTAAACCACGTTGCCGTACCAGTCAGCTTTCCAGCCCTTCACGAGGGCGAAATCGCCGCGAATGGCCTGTTCGAGAATGTAATTTTTTCCGTCGAACTGGCGCACCTCTTTGCCTTCGGCGACCGGGGTGCCGTAGCCGGTGGCGGTGTAAAAGCCGGGGATCCCGGCGCCGCCGGCGCGGATTTTTTCCGCCAGCGTTCCCTGCGGGGTGAGCTCTACCGCCAGCTCGCCGCTCAGCACCAGCTGTTCAAAAAGCGCGTTTTCCCCGACGTAAGAGGCCACCACTTTGCTGACCTGGCGCGATTCCAGCAGCATGCCGAGACCGAAGCCGTCGACGCCGCAGTTGTTGGAAACCACCGTCAACCCCTGCACCTGGCGGCGCTTCACTTCGGCGATCAAATTTTCGGGTATACCGCACAGGCCGAAGCCGCCGGCGAGCAGCGTCATGCCGTCCGTTAACCCTTCCAGCGCCGCTTCGTAGCTGGCGACGCGTTTATCCAGTCCTGCCATCTTGTCTCTCCTGCCTTGCGATAGCCTTATCATTGGCGCTGGCGACTGATTTGATAATTTTGAATTTGTGACCCACTCATTTGGAAATTTTATTAATTTCCTGTTAACTAATTTCTTTCAATTAGTTAACAGGATGAAAAATGAGAATGAGTGTCAAACAGTTACGCGCGTTTTTAGCGGTAGCTCACACTCTCAATTTCGCCCACGCCAGCGAAAGGCTGAATCTGTCGCAGCCAGCTCTCAGCCTGACCATCAAAGGGTTGGAGGAGGCGCTGGGGGGCGCCTTGCTGCAGCGCAGCACCCGCAAAGTGACCCTCACCCAGGAGGGGGAACTCTTTCTGCCGATGGCCCGTCAGCTGCTGGCCGACTGGGATAACGTCGAGGAGGCGATGCGTCAGAGCTTTACCCTGCAGCGGGGCAAAATCTCGGTCGCCGCGATGCCGTCGTTCGCCGCCAACGTTCTGCCGGAGGCGCTGAAAGCCTTCCGCGACCGCTATGCCGGGGTGAACGTCACGGTACATGACGTGATAAATGAGCAGGTGATCGAGATGGTGCGCGAGGGGCGGGTGGAAATGGGTATCGCTTTCGAGCCATCGCCCAGCCACAACCTGCTGTTTACCCCGCTGGCGGTGGACCGCTTCGTGGCGATCGTTCCCCGGCAATCGCCGCTGGCGAAGAAAAAAAAGCTCACCTGGCAGGAGCTGTTAACCCTCGACTTTATTACCCTCCAGCGCCCTTCGGCGGTGCGCCTGATGCTGGAAGAGGCGCTGGCGCGCAGCGGGCGTCAACTGGACGTGGCCCTGGAGAGCCATCAGCTGGTGACGGTGGGGAGAATGGTGGCCAGCGGGCTGGGGGGCAGCGCGGTGCCAGCGCTATGCAAAACGCAGATGGCCTCGCTGGGGGCGGTGTGCATTCCGCTTAGCGATCCGCCGATTGAAAAGTGCGTTGGGGCGATTTATGCCGGACATCTGCCGCTGTCGAAGGCGGCGCAGGCGCTGCTGGATACGCTGAAAGGGTTTTTACCCAGCTGAGGGAGCGGGAGGCAAAAAAACCGGCCCGCGGGCCGGTTTGATAATCAGATTTTGCAGGCGTCGCCGCAATCGTCATCGGCAACGATCGCCTGGGCTTTTTTGTCCGCTTCTTCCAGACGCTCCGCGTTGCGCTCTTCCGCTTCATCCAGGCCGCTGAAGACCAGGTTGTCGAGATCAATTTCCATAAGTTACCTATCGTTGCTGGTTTTGGATCAGCGTCAAGTATAGGGCAAAACCGCCCGCGGATGTACCCGCGCTTCGCGCCGAACGCACAGAGCGTTAAGTCGCTGGGCGGCGGGCATCACCTACTATAATTAACCGTTGACAGGATGGCGTTAATTTTAATTATCGTCGGCAGAACAATTTTCTGCCGCAATATTAAATGAAAGGACAACGAAGGTGTAATTAAGCGTTGACGAATATCTTTTATGTTAATATGGCCGCGATTATGGATGAATCTATGGATCTTAATCAATGGGACATACTGTTGCAGGCGCCATCAAAGAATGGCGTAAACATAATAAAGTGATCGGTCAGGTCAAAATAAACTATAAAAAAATTTTACGAAAATGCAGAGAGCTCTCGCTCGCAGGAGGTAAGTACAGAGAATATCAAGGACTTTGCGCCAAATATCAGTGCGCGCGGTTGACCGCCGTAACCCAGGGGCTGGTGCCTTTCGAGGATAAACCCTTTAAGGCCTATCTTAATAAACGGATGTCAAAACGGCGCAAGCTGGATATTGCCCACGGTTCGCTGAATTTTATCGAGAAAACATTTCAGCCGGATGTGCTGCCGCAGCTCTATACCGTGGCGGATTTTGGCCGGGCGATGTTTGCTATTCCTTTGAAAAATGGCGATAAGCTTGACGTTAAGCTGCTGGCGTCGCCGTTTCAGGAGGAGGGTGAACTGATGCTGCAGCTGTTTCTCGGCGACCGTCGCGTCTATAGCGTCTGTTTTTCCTGTACCGACGATGGCCGCGCCTATATCGGCGGTATTCAGGGCGGGAAAGATATCACCAATGAAGAGGTGAAGGCGCTGACCAAAGAGCTGCATGGCGCGCGGCCGAAAAATATCATCATGAGCGTGCTGTATGGTTTCTTAGGCTATTTCAACATCACCACGGTCTACGCGATCGATTCCGATTACCACGTGAAAAGCGATCTGGTGAAAGCCAGTTACTCATCGCTGTGGCTGGAAATGGGCGGTGAGAAACAGGCTCGCGGCTGGTATAAACTGCCGGCGCAAGAGATCAAAAAAAGTATTGAAGAGGTGAAAAGTAAACACCGCAGCCAGTTTATTAAGCGCGAAGGCATTAAAGAGCTGATTCAGCTCGATATGGCCAACGCCCTGCGGCAAATCACCTTGCGTTCGCGGGTGAATTAACGCCTCTTATACGTCAAGCGGACAGCAGGGGGCTGTTGTCCGCCTGACGAAATCCTTTCTTTACTGGCCGTTTTCGCCGACCGGCGGCGACGCGGAGGCGGCGAGCAGCGGGGCGCTGCGCCACCACACCATCAGCGCGACCAGCGCGATAACGCTCAGCACCCCGAAGGCGGTGGCAAAGGAGTAGCGTCCGGCGATAGCGCCGGTTAACGCCGGACTCATTGCCGCCCCGGCCCCCTGCATCAGCATCACCACGCTCTGTCCGGCGTTGACGTGCCCGCTGCCGCGCAGCAGCGAGACGATAAAGCTGGGCACCGCCACCCCCAAAATCCCTGCCGCCAGACCATCAAGAATTTGCACCGGGACCATCATCGCCGGGGCGTCGCTGGAGGCCGCCAGCGCCGCGCGGATGGGCATGATCAGCAGCGCCAGCAGAATGCATCGCCAGTAACCATATTTGTCGATGCTGCCGGCGACCCGAATGGCCACCGGGATCATCACCACCTGCGAAATAATTACCGTGGCGGCGGCAAACAGCCCCGGATTGAGGTGTCCCGGCGCGGCGGCGATCCGCATGCTCAGCATCGGCAACAGCGCGGCGTTGGCGAGATGGAACAGCATCAGGGTCACGCCGGCGATCAGCAGCGGCGTATGGCGAAACAGGATGGCAAACCCAGGCAGAGAGGGCGGAACGGCCGACTCGAGGCCGCGGGCGGCGTCATCGTCGATATCGCTGCCGCGGATCGCCAGCAGGGCGATGAGGGTGAACAGAGTGGTACCGGCCATCAGAATGAAAATGCCGCCGATGCCCCAGTACCAGGCGATGGCCCCGGCAATCAGCGCGGTGAAGAAATTCCCCGCGTGGTTGAAGGCTTCGTTTTTGCCCATCTGGGCGCTAAAGCCGCGCTGTCGGGTCAGCCCAAGGGTGATCCCGGCGATTAACGGTCCGACAAAGGCCGCGCAGATCCCGCTGGCGACTTGCGAAAGGGCCACCACGCTGGTCTTCTGACTGAACCAGAGCAGCAGAGTGGTCAGGGTTATCACCAGGCAGACCACGGCCAGCAGCACGCGCTTATGCCGCGAGGTGTCGGTGATGAAGCCGGCGGGCAGGGTCGCCAGCAGGCCAGCAACGCCGCCGATGGTCATCAACAGGCCGATATCCTCCGCCTGCCAGTGACGCTGGGTGAGAAAGATCCCCAGAAACGGCCCAAGGCCGTCGCGAACGTCGGCGATAAAGAAGCTGGTCAAACATAAAGCCCGCAGTGAACGAAGCGACATTTTCTACCTTTAGCATGAGCGATCCGCGGATCAGCGGCGGACCAGGGCGGTCATGGCGTGCGCCACGGATAATGGCCGGGATCGGACCCGGCAGAGAGCGTCATCCTTTATCGCACCGTTCGATGAAAGCAAAATGTCCCGCTGTCTTCGGGTAACGTGGCAATGCAACATACCTGCTCGTCGCGGCTTCCGCCAGAGGTCTACGAAAGTTCTGTAACGGGGCAACCGCGCCGCAGCCTGCGCCGCGGGGCTATCAGCGTTCGTCTGCTTTAACGATCTGCAGCGCGGCGGGATTCGCCACGCTGCCGCTGGCGGTGACGAACCCCGGATGGACGGCCTCGCCGCTGACGCTATCCACCAGCGCAATATGCGGCGCGCTGTGCAGCACCTGCTGGTGGCCCCATTCCATCAGGGCGAACAGCACCAGCGCCAGGCTACGGCTTTTATCGGTGAGAACATATTCATAGCGCTCGCGAGCCCCCGCTTCCCGGTAGGGGACTTTGCGGAGCAATCCCATTTCGGTCATCGTTTTCAACCGGGTGGTGAGCGTCTGGCGGGTGATATGGGTATGCGTCTGCATCGTTTCAAAGCGCGTCACACCGTAAAACGCCTCGCGGAGGATCAGCAGCACCCAGCGGTCGCCGAGTATTTTGGCTCCTTCCGCCAGGCCGCACAGCTCCGGATCGAGGTAGGGCAGTGATTTATTTTTTGACATCGCGAGATTGACCTTCTACTCTGAGTTTGAATTTTAGACTTAGATGCTAAGGAGCATAGCGTGCCATTTGTTAACGTGCAAACCATTAAAGGGATCATGACAGCGGAACAGAAAAGTGAGCTGCTGCGGCGGATGACCGATCTGCTGGTGGAGATTGAGGGGCAGGGCGATCCGCAGTTCCGCCAGTCGGTGTGGATCCGCATTGATGAACATGACCCGGAACAGTGGAGCCTGGGGGGCGTCCAGCCGACGGCCGCGATGATTGCGGCTAAATTCGCCGCGGCGCGGCGCGACTGATCCCCTGAATAAACCGGGCTGCGAAGCCCGGCCCGGCGATCTGGCGCAGAAGAGGAGTCAGAACGCCGGGTAATATTGCTATTCGCTATGGTGCAAAAGCGTATTTTGCGGCTAAGGTAACGGTCAGGGAACCCAACAAACAGGGCGCGATGCCAGACGGCCAGCCTGGCGTCACTCTCACACCGGTGAAAACAACGGATGTCTACAAAACAGATGCTGCCGCTGGCGGCGCAGAACAAAAATATCATCCGCCTGGCCGCCGCTCAGGCGCTGGCCGGCGCCAACTCGGTGGTGTTCTACGCCACCGGCGCTATCGTCGGCAATACCCTCGCCCCCAGCCCGTCGCTGGCCACGCTGCCGATCACCCTGTTTGTGCTGGGGATGGCGGCCTCGATTTTGCCTTTCGGCGCGCTGGCGCGAAAGTGGGGCCGCAAAGCCGCGTTTATGGCCGGTACCGGCGCCGGGGTGATCACCGGTCTGGCGGCCGCTCTGGCGGTGGTGCTGGGCTCTTTTCTGCTGTTTTGCTTCGCCGCGATGCTCGGCGGCGCCTATGCCGCGGTGGCGCTCAGTTTTCGCTTTGCCGCCACCGACGGCGTCGCTCCGGAACGTCGCGCCCGCGCGCTGTCGCTGGTGATGGGCGGCGGCGTGGCCGCCGGGATCATTGGCCCGATGCTGGTCACCGGCACCATGCACCTCTGGCCGACCCATACCTTCGCCTTCACCTTTCTCGCTCAGGCGCTGGTGGCGGCGCTCGCCGCCATTCTGCTGGCAGGCGTGGCGTCGGCAGAGCCCGCGGCGGCCAGCGTGCGCGGAGGGCGGCCGCTGCGCGAGATTATCCGCCAGCCGGGCTTCGCCACCACGGTGTTCAGCGGGGCGGTGGCCTATATGGTGATGAATTTTCTGATGACCGCCGCGCCGCTCTCCATGCATATGCACGGTCTTTCCCAGCAGGCCGCCAACCTCGGGATCCAGTGGCATGTGATGGCGATGTACGGCCCGGGATTTGTCACCGGCCGGTTGATCCAGCGCTTCGGCGCCGTGCGCATGGCGGCGGCGGGATTGCTGATCACCGGCGCGTCGGTGGCGGTCGGTCTCAGCGGCGTCGGGGTGTATCATTACTGGCTGTCGCTGATTTTGCTCGGCATCGGCTGGAACTTTGGCTTCACCGGCGCCTCGGCGAAAATCATCGATTTCCACCGCCCGGAAGAGAAGACCCAGGTGCAGTCGCTCAACGATTTTCTGGTCTTCGGCGTGATGATCGTGGGTTCGTTTTCGTCAGGCGTTCTGCTCAACGCCTTCGGCTGGAACGCGGTGCTGTGGGGCTCCCTGGTGCCGGTGGGGCTGGCGCTGTTCACCCTGCTGCTGCGCCCCTTATCGCCACCCCGCGCTTAGCGCCAGGTCTGCCGCTGCGCGGGCCGTCTTTTTGCGCTTTTCGCAAATGCGTTGCCGAACTTTATCAAAGCCAGCGCGTGGGAAAACGTCACATACGCGACATGCTGTAGTAATGTCTACAGCATGAAAATGCATCTCCTGACCCTCAACCTGACGATGTCTCAAGCCGCTGAACCCTGAAGAGCACGTCGGCACGCGGGTGACCTTCGACGTTCTGGCCCGACGCAGTGCTCCGGAGGCCGCGATCCCCGATACCCGATACCCTGGGGCGGTTGATCCACTTCCTGGACGTCGGTGGGGAACCGACCCCGGAGGCGGGGGGAGAAAGCATTCTTGCAGAGCTGCGGGAAACCATTACGGACGATGACCAACTGCTGGCGGCAGCCTGCTCGCTGTTCGACGGCATACTGAGATCCTGTGAAATGAGGTCTGGCAATCATGAGCAAAACGGTGGTTCTTCCGCAGAGTGACAGTCCTTCCGTCGTCGCCTCCGTCTCCTTCTGGCAGGCCTTTCGCTTCTGGCTGAAGCTCGGCTTTATCAGCTTCGGCGGGCCTGCCGGGCAGATCGCCATGATGCACCAGGAGCTGGTGGATAACCGCCGCTGGATCTCGGAAGGACGATTCCTGCACGCGCTCAACTTTTGTATGGTCCTGCCCGGCCCGGAGGCGCAGCAGCTGGCGACCTATATCGGCTGGCTGATGCATAAAACCTGGGGAGGCGTCATCGCCGGGGTGCTGTTTATTTTGCCCTCGCTGGCGTTACTCATCGCGCTGGCGTGGATCTACCTCGTCTGGGGGGATGTCGCGGTGGTGGCGGGGATTTTTTATGGCATCAAACCCGCCGTGGCGGCGATCGTGCTGCAGGCGGCGCACCGCATCGGCTCGCGGACGCTGAAAAATGGCGCCTACTGGGCCATCGCTGCCGCAGCCTTTGTCGCTATTTTTGCGCTGAACGTTCCTTTTCCGCTGATCGTCCTGACCGCGGCGATCGTCGGGTTTATCGGCGGACGGATGGCGCCGGCGACATTCGGCAAAGCCGACGCCCACCCTGCGCAGAGTCATCCCGGCGGGGCCGCCATCATTGATGACGCGACGCCGATCCCGGCCCATGCCATTTTCAGCTGGCGGCGTACCGCCCAGGTACTGATCGCCGGGATGCTGCTGTGGCTGGTGCCGATGGCCGCTCTGACGCTAATGCTGGGCTGGGCGCATCCGCTGACCCAGATGAGCTGGTTCTTTACCAAAGCCGCGCTGATGACCTTTGGCGGGGCGTATGCCGTCTTACCTTACGTTTACCAGGGGGCGGTAACCCACTATGGCTGGCTGACCGCAGGGCAGATGATGGACGGCCTCGCCCTTGGGGAATCCCCCCCCGGGCCGTTGATCATGGTGGTGACCTTTGTCGGGTTTGTCGGCGGCTACACCAAAGCGGTATTGGGCGTCGATGATGCGCTGCTGGGGGGCATCGCGGCGGCGTGCCTGGTGACATGGTTTACCTTTTTGCCCTCGTTTATCTTTATTCTCGCCGGCGGGCCGTTTATTGAAACCACGCATAATAAAGTGGGATTTACCGCGCCGTTGACTGCTATCACCGCCGCGGTGGTGGGCGTTATCCTGAATCTGGCGCTGTTTTTTATCTGGCATAGCGTCTGGGGACCGTCCGGTTTCGACCC
This sequence comes from Klebsiella sp. JB_Kp042, assembly GCF_040065275.1. NCBI lineage: Bacteria > Pseudomonadati > Pseudomonadota > Gammaproteobacteria > Enterobacterales > Enterobacteriaceae > Klebsiella > Klebsiella sp. JB_Kp042. Next base: position 72,225 of record NZ_JBEAJL010000011.1, on the reverse strand, counting down.
ATGGTCTGCGGCCATTGCCCTGGGCGCCGCCGGGCTGCTGTTTCGCTATAAGTGGAAGCTGACCTGGGTGCTGGCCGCCGCCGCCGCGGTGGGCCTTATCGTCCATATGGCGGGACTGTCCGGCGCAGGATAAGGTCGGCGTCGGGCTGAGATAGACCTGGATAGATGGGGGAGTGGGGAAGGAGGCCAGTGCCTGTGCAGGCCCTGTCCGGATGGGGAGCACTTATTTATCTACGGGAGGCTCCACCGCGAGATGCAATTGACAATATTGTTCAACTCCTTCTTTAAGCATCTTAATAATCATTAGCAGCATGGGTAAGTACGGAACGAACTTAACAAGCAGTGAGCCCGTAGTTCCGTCAAGCAGCGTCAGCGCGGCATCCACTTTCTTTTTCCATGTTTTGTTATATTCCACGCAAAAATTCTTTACATCGGCTGGCTGCGTTGAACGGGCAATCTGTTCGAGTTCTTCGATGGCGTTGAGTGCCGCTTTTATTTTCTCAATATCAGTTTGTTGTGTCATGTTAGCCTCGTAGTAACAGGAGAAAGAGGATTAACTCATTTTTACTTCCAGGTTTGTGGCTTAAAGAAAAGCCACGGTAAGGTGTAATCGTACAGTGCTTTCACCGGCACTACGGATAAGTGGAAATGCTTATCGTGCGGGCTGGCGCCATGGTAATCGCGCCATACCCATGGCTGGACAGAAGCGCTAATAATATGTTTGTTCCAGATAATGTATTTAATTCGTTTGTCTTTGCTGTCGACCAGTGCATTGACAATCGCCTGAGCATCACACCCCTGAGCGGGATCGTGCGTAATATCGATAGCCGTAACCACACCAATATTTCCATCCAACACCTGCGGGTTATGATCCGAGTTGGTGTGGGCATGATGTTCATCACCAATGGTGCCATCGCTGGCCTTATTGCGGTGCGGAGCATATTGATTAATCTGATCTCTGAGTATCAGCAGACTCTTTGCGACACGCCATACCATGTTATTTACCCTCCGGATTGAAACAGGGATTTGAGCTGACCGGTTCTGCGCCAGGAACCATGTCCTGATAAACCGGAGATGGGGGGAGAGGATCGACTACTGTATCCGCTTTCACGCTATTGACTTGTTGCTTCTTCAGGTTCTTCACTTGCAAAAGATAATTAAGGATAGCGTTCCAGAACGCAGACCCGCCGCTCGCCATCAAGCCAATACATAATGTCATCAGATCCGGGTGTTTAAAGGCTGAAAAACTGCCGGCGACGAAGGGTTGCGTCAAAAACGCCGTCACAATTCCGGCCACCACCGCTAATAGCTGCAGGGCAGATTTGCGTTTTCCTTCTATGACTGGATCCTGCTTTTCCAGATTAAGCCAGGGAAAATATCCTTTAATAATCTCTACCACTCTTTCCGAGGCGATACTAATGGCGATCAGCATCGTAATGATGTTTTCAAGTTGCGAAGAAATGGCATCGCTCATATCACCCTCACTATTTCTGTGTTGAATAAAAATAAATGACAACGTTTTTAACAAGTGTTTACTGCACAGGAATAATTCCTGGCGGGTAAGTTTCACGGTCATTTTTTATTGTTCAGGTAGGCAAGGGGCAAGTGATAATTTAATGATCGCGAATAATAAACTATTTGCCAGTACCTGCCAGAAATGACAATTTAACTCTAGAGCAATATTGAACCGTGAATTTAACCCGCGATAATAAATTTATCGTCGCTTTTTTGATGAGTATAACGGAGGAAACAGAGACGCCACTCATTCATATGAATGAGTGGCGTAAAAAAACTCGCCGTGCGGGCAGGGGGAAGAGAAACGGGCCCGCTCCGCGTTTGCCCGCACGCGGAGCGGAGCGATCAGGTCGCGGGAGTTTCGCGGGTGGCCCGCGCCAGCGGGTTGCTGTCCAGTTCCAGCTGGTCGCGCAGCGCCCAGCCGCGCAGCTTGCCGGGGTTAAGCAATCCCGCGGGGTCGAGAGATTGTTTCACCGCCACCACGTCAGGGCGAATCACCCCTTGTTTGCCGTCCTCAACCTGCAGCACGTGGGGGTTGTTAATTTTGACGTCATTATCGCGAAATATCTGCATGATCGCGTTGAGACGTTCGGGCGTGGTATAGCGCACCAGCTGCAGACCGCTGGCGGTGAGGTTGCCTTCGATATCGCGCAGAAATTCAATATGGGACATCACCTCCCCGGCGAAATGCTGTTCCATCTGTAAAATTTGCTGCGGATAGCGCTGCGGATCAAACGCGGTCTGCAGATAGGTCAGCGTATTGTCCACCTTGAGCGCATGCAGAGTGGTGTGGTTCCAGCAGTATTCCATTAACGAGCTATTGCGCGCCCGGGCCTCATCGCTGGCCTGGCGGATGGCGTTGGCCCCGCGATGGCGCTGTAACAGGCTGGCGCACACGTCTTCGCTCTCTTCGGCGATCAGGCTGATAACCGCATGCTGCCCGGCGTGATAACGATCGTTGAGGTGGCTAAAATAGTCAGCGATCGGGGTGGCCAGCAGCGCGACCTGGCGCTTCACCAGCCCCGGCGAGCGGACGCAGGCGTTGGCATAGTTCAGGGCATCGGCGAAATCGTCAAACACGTCCAGGCGTTCTATCCACTGGTGCGCGGGAGCCAGCGCCAGCTCAACCTCAAGAATGATGCCGTTGGTGCCGTAGGCGTGATGCAGCAACAGCGCTTCGGGAGCCGGGACGGTCAGTACGCGAGGGACCGGCTCGACGGTCATCACTTTGACGCTGAGCACATTGCCGGGCGCCGCCAGCGGCCCATAGTTGATGGAGCCGATGCCGCCGAACCCGCCGCCGTAAAGGCCGCCCAGGCTCGCCAGGCGGTAGGTCGACGGCATACAGCGCAGCTCCCAGCCCGTCGGGCGGGCGGCGGTTTCGATGTCCGCCAGGCGAATGCCGGCCTGGGCCCTCACCGTGCCGTTGCCGAGGGCGACGATCTGGTTGAGCCCGGTCATATCCACCAGCATCCCTCCTTCGAGAGGGACCAGCTGTCCATAGTTGCCGGTGGCGCTGCCGCGCAAGGTCAGCGGCAGCTGATGCTGCGCACAGGCGGCGACCAGCTGGCGCAGCTCCTCTTCATCGCGCGGGCGAACCACCGCGTCCGCCTGTTTTCCCGCCAGCTGCTCGGCGAGTACCGGACTGAACCAGTGAAAATCGCGGGAAAGCCGTTTGAGTTTCGCCGGCTGCAGGGTCCACTCCAGCGCCGGGAGTGCCTGCTGGATCGCCGCGACCGCTTGTTGACGCTGTTCATCAGTCATCATTCTTTTTCCTGTTCGTCAGCAAAACATTAATGAGATTGCACGGCTTCGCTTTCATGCCAGGCGCTGAGCGCCCGGCGCGAGACCCAGGACATCACGCCGAACAGCGCGATCCCGGCGAGAGAGATCAGCAGCAGCGCGGCAAACATCAGCGGGATATCCAGCTGGTAGCCGGCCTGCAGGATCTGATAGGCCAGCCCGGTATTGGTCCCGCCAGTGCCGGCGACAAACTCCGCCACCACCGCGCCAATCAGCGACAGCCCGCTGGAAATACGCAGCGCGCCGAAGAAATAGGGCAGCGCCGAGGGGATACGCAGCCGCACCAGGGTCTGCCAGCGGCTGGCGTGATTGAGGCGGAAATAGCTCAGCAGGCCGGGGGAGACGCTGCGCAGTCCCTGGGTGGTATTGGAGATGATGGGGAAGACCGCCATCAGGGTGGCGCACACCACCAGCGAGAGGGTGGCGTCCTTCACCCAGATGATGATCAGCGGGGCGATGGCGACGATCGGCGTCACCTGCAAAAACACGATGTAGGGAAACAGGGCGGTCTCCACAAAGCGGTTCTGCACCAGGATAAACGCCACGGCGGCGCCGATGACAATCGACAGCAGAAACGAGATCAGGGTGATCTTGAGGGTGAACAGTAGCGCCAGCAGCAGCGGCGTGAGATGCGTCCACAGGCTGTCCAGCATCACCAGCGGCGACGGCACCAGAAAGGCCGGGATGCGGAAATAGCTTACCGCGCCCTGCCAGAGGAGCACCACCGCCACCGCGACGAGGGTCGGATAGAGAATTTTGAGAAAACGCGGATGCTGGATCCACGGCGTTGAGGTTGTGGTCTTCATATTATGGCTCCATACCGGACTGGCTGGCCTGCAACAGACTGTCCTGCAGCTGACGGGCATATAGGGAAAATGCCGGACTGACGCGGAACGCCTCGCTGCGCGGGAACGGCTCCCGGATGGCGATATCTTCCACCACCCGTCCGGGACGGGCCGCCATCATGATCACCCGCTGCGAGAGAAACACCGCTTCGTGGATCGAGTGGGTGACGAAGACCACCGTCAGATTCTGCTCCTGCCACAGGCGCAGCAGATCGCTGTCGAGCTTGTTCCGCGTAATTTCATCCAGCGCGCCGAAGGGCTCATCCATCAGCAGCAGCTTTGGCCGGGTGACCAGGCCGCGGGCGATGGAGACGCGCATTTGCATGCCGCCGGAGAGTTCGCGCGGCAGGACGTCGGCGAACTTGCCGAGCCCCACCAGCTCAAGGACTTCACTCACCCGGGTGTTGCCCTCCGCGCGCGGCACGCCGGCCAGATCCAGCGGCAGCCTGACGTTATTGCGCACGCTGCTCCAGGGCATCAGGGTGGCCTCCTGGAAGACGAACGAGAGCGGATGCTGCGCTTTTTCCCGGCTGTCGCGCCGCCACAGCATCAGCTTGCCGTCGCTGGGCTCCACCAGGCCGGCGACCATCTTCAGCAGGGTGCTCTTCCCGCAGCCGGACGGGCCGAGCAGGGTAATGAACTCCCCCTGGTTGATGGTCAGATTGACGGGCAGCAGCGCCCGGGTGCCGTTGCTATAGATCTTCTCCGCCGACAGCACCTCGATGGCCGGCGTGGCGGAGGCGGGTATAAAGCGGGTGTCGCTCATCACGGTCAGTTTCGGGGCGGTATTCATGGCATCACTCCGGCGTCTTTGACCATCTCCAGGGTGTAAGTCTGCTCAAACGGCACCTTGCTGGCGTCGATCAGGTTGTTTTTCACCAGCATGTCCCAGGTTTTCTTCAGCCGTGGCTCGGTGATGATGCCGATGCCGCCGGTCATGGCGTCGCCGCCGGTCACCAGCTGGTACTGCTTCATCTGGGCAATGCCAAAAGCGATCTGCTCGGCGCTCATTTGCGGGTTCGCTTTGCCGATCAGGCTGTTGCCGGGGCCAGGATCCTGCAGGTAGCTTTTCCACCCTTCCATGGAGGCTTTGACGAAGGCCGCCACCGCCGCCGGACGTTTGCGGACGGTGTCCGCCATACAGATAATCGAGTTGCCGTAGGGCGGGTAGCCCCAGTCGCTGAGCGGATAGACATAGAACGGCTGCCCGCCTTTGGCGACGGAGAACGGCTCGGAGGTCACGTAGCCCTGCTGCACCAGATTTTTATCGGCGAGGAACGGCTGGACGTTAAAGGTATAGGGGCGCACTTTGCTGCCAGCCAGACCCAGCTCGCTCTTCGCCCACGGCCAGAAGGAGGTATAGGCCTCGGTGGCGAGCAGGAAGGTTTTGTCTTTAAGCTCCGCCGGGTTGCTCACTTTGTCATGAGTGATAAACACCGTCGGCGAGTGCTGGAACACGGTGGCGACGGTTACCGCATGCACCCCGGCCTGCCAGGTCTCCAGCGCCTGGCCGTTGTCGCCAAGGGTGCAGTCCGCCTGACCGGCCGCCATCAGCTGCATGACGTTGATCTGCGGGCCGCCCATTTTAATCTCGACATCAAGTCCGGCGTGCTTATACAGCCCGGTGGCCTGGGCCTGGTAAAAACCGCCATGCTCCGCCTGGGCATACCAGTTGGTGAGAAACGTGAACTTCTCCGCCGCGACGCAGGAGGCTGAGGCCGCGAGGGCGGCCACGGTCAGCAGGGTAAAAACTGGCGTTGATCTGGTATTCATCAGGGCTCCTTGGATTCAGCAGCGAAAGAGGGTGGTAGGGACTGTACAAAGCCGTGCCAGTGCTGTTTGCCCCAGGTCGGTTCGCGACGTTCGACCCAGGCCATGCGGTGGATCTCGATGATTGCCTGCGCCCAGCTGGCGGCGAGGGAGTCGAGAAGCCCTTCGCCTTGCTCCCGCGTCGCCGGGGTTGGGTCGCCAATCACCCCGCTGGGGCCAAAGTCATAGGACGCCCACGCCGCCGCCGGGCGGCCTTTCGACAGGGTCGGACAGGGGAATTCCGGCGGGAAGTTGGCGACCGCCCGCTCCATATGAACGCACTCCGGCGCCAGCGCCAGCATCAGCGCCGTTTCGCTATGCCCGGCGTGCATTGCCATCCGCTGTTCATGCGGGCTGAGGAACTGTTTTTCGCAGTTGGGCACGTTGAACACGTCGTGCGGGATGGCGATGAAATCCCCGTGGCGCAGGCGCATTTCCCGGCAGGCGATCTGCAGGATCTGCGGCTGGCCGCCGTGGCCGTTGATCATCAGCAGCTTGCGAAAACCGGCCCGATAGAGGGATTCGGCGATCTCCAGCAGGGTATGCAGCAGGGTATCGCCGCTGAGGGTCAGGGTGCCGGGAAAATGCAGATGCTCCTCTGACTTACCGTAGACGATCGGCGGGATGGCGTAGGCCGGGATCGCCGCCGGCAGCCGGGCGAGGGCATGGCCCGCCACGCCGGAGGAGATCACGCTGTCCACCGAGCAGGGCAGATGGGGGCCGTGCTGTTCGATCGCTCCGGTGGGGAGGACGATAACCGTATTGCTTTTATCCGGCAGGGCGGCCACGTCCGTCCAGCTCAGAAAAGGGAGAAAGCGCGCTGCAGGAATGTAACCGTTAATCATCGCGGTGCCTCGGAGTGAATTGGCTGGGGTAACCAGACGGTTGCTTCGACTTCAATCAATACCGTGGCGTCGGGCAGCATTTCGCTGACCTGCACCACGGTGGATACGGGCGGCTGGTCGGGATAAAACAGCTTCCTGACCCGGCTGTAATAGGGAAAATGGTCAAGGTTGCGAAAGTACTGCACCAGCTTGATAACGTCGCTCATCTGCCCCCCCGCGGACGCCACGGTGCGGCGGATGCTTTCCAGTACGTACCAGCTCTGGGCGAGGATCGGCCCCTGTTTCGCATCGGTTGAAAATTCCCCGGTCGCCCCCAGCAGCTCCCGCACCGGCTCAGGCACATCCTGAAAGCCGTTGACGATGGTGCCGGTCAGGGGATTGACCGGAATAATGCCGGAGAGAAAAATAAAATCGCCGGCTCTGCGCCAGGCGGCATACCGCGCCAGCGGCGCCCCCGCGCCTGCTTCAAGACTCATGTGCCATCTCCTCCTGCCACACTCGCCGGTGGGTTAACCTGCCGTGGTTAACCACCAGACGGGCGGCGCTGTTTAAAGGCCAGGTAAAACGGTCGCTACCCGGGAAAATCACCACGCTGGCCGCCGCCCCGACGGCAAAAGGGGCCGCGTCTGCCGGCGAACCGGTCAGCGCCGCGCGATCGCAGATCAGCCGAGACTGCCGGTCGAACGGGTCGCTGAGCTGGACGCTGAACAGGCCGCAGGCCAGGGTATCCAGCGGGTCGTAGCTTCCCGCCGGACAAAAAGCGTCCTGCACGTTGTCGCACCCAAGCAGGGTGGCCACGCCGGCGGCCTGCGCCTCGTGCAGCAGGGTGATCCCCCGCTGGCGCGGCGTGCGGCCGAACGTCGCATCCTGCAGCAGCAGGTTGGTCATCGGCAGGGCGATAAGGGTGACGCCGTGCGCCGCCAGCTGGTGCAGGATCAGCGCCGCCTGCGCGTCGCTGCCGGCGGCCAGCGCGCAGCCGTGGCTGCAGCAGATATGCCCGGGGAATGGATGGCGGGAGAGATGATCCGCCAGCCAGGTCAGCCCCTGAGACACCTTGCTGAGCTCCTCATCGATATGCAAATCCAGATCCAGTTCCCAGCGGGCCGCGCTGCGCAGCAGGTTTGCCATGGCGGCGGCGTCCCAGTTGGAGGAGTGAATGAAGCCCCCCAGCAGGCAGCGCTCCCCGCTGTTGGCGACCGTCCGGGCAATGGCCTCGGCGTCCGCCGGATCGCGAAACAGGGGCAGCGGGACCAGCGCCACCCGTTCCAGGGTGATGCCGCCGGTATCGAGACGGGCGATCTCCTGCCAGGCGTCCGGCGCGTCGGCGGTAAACCAGTCGATATGGCTGCGTAAATGGGTCACGCCATTTGCTGCCGCCCGGGCCAGCGCGGCGGACGCCCGACGTTGAATATCCGCCCTGGTCCAGTGTCGGCGATCCTCGTGCATGGCGTGGATCGCCGCCAGCAGCCCGGCCTGCGCCGGACGGCAGCGTTCAATGGTAAAGGTTTTGTCCAGATGGGCATGGGGTTCCACCAGGCCGGGGAGCGTCAGGGTCCCCGCCAGGTCCCACAGGCCGGGAGCCGGCTCGACGGACGGCGTCACGGCGGCGATCCGTCCATCGCGAAAGGCCAGGTCTGCCAGCCGCGGTTCATCGTTGGCCTGCATCGGCCAGCCGTCGGGCAGCGCCCAGGCCGGAAGTCGGGCGCGGCTGATGCCAGCGAACGGCGCGCAAGAGGAGGGGAACGTCATCGTCAGTCTCCTCACAGATCCAAAACCAGACCCGGCGATTTCGCCCGCGAACAGCAGAGCGTGATCTGGTCGTTGCCGGCTTTCTCTTCCGCCGTCAGCACGCTGTCCCGGTGCTCGGGGAGCCCGTCGAGAACCCCGGTAATACACGATCCGCACATTCCCTGTTCGCAGGAGAGCATCACCTCCACCCCGGCATGCTGTAATACCTGAGCAATGGTTTGATCCGCGGCGACCAGCAGACGCTGCCCGCTGGAGGCCAGCTCAATATAAAATGCGTTGTTCGCCGCGATATTATTTTCCGCCGCGGGAGTAAAGCGCTCGAATACGAATTGCGACGGCGACCAGCGATATTCCTCCATGACTGACCGCAGTCGCTGAATAAAGCCCTCCGGGCCGCAGGCCACCACTGCGGTATCAGGGTGGGGCGTGGTTAAGCATTCGGGGATCCGCTGGCGAAACGACGCGCCTTCCTCGCTGCAGTGGATCGCCACCGTGCCGCTCGCGGCCAGCTGGGCCAGGCGCGATGTGAAGGCTGTCTGGCGCGAGCTGGCGACATAATAATGCAGCTCCAGCGCCCCTTTTCTGGCGGCAATCGCTTCGGCCATCGCCAGCAAAGGCGTGATGCCGATACCGCCGGCAAACAGCAGGTAGCGCCCGGCCTCCGGCAGGGGGAAATGGTTGCGCGGCGACGATATGGAGAGCCGATCGCCGTGTTTGAGTTGCTGGTGCAAATAGCGTGAGCCGCCGGTGGACGCATCCGTCAGCCGGACGCAAACTTCATAATGATTACCGCGGTCAGGCATGCCGCACAGGGAATATTGCCGCGGGCCAACGCCGGGAATAATAATATCGATATGCGCCCCGGCGGAGTAGGCCGGTAATATTTCCCCGGCTGCCGCCTGTAATATTAAAGATAGATTTCCCTCGCCGTTGGGGCGTATTTCCCCCACCGAGACCGAAATAAGATCGTGGCTGTGCATTACCGTTTTCTCTCCCTCAATCCGCTGTCTGCAGGGCGGCCAGGGGCAGCGAAGGGATACCCGCTCCTTCGCGGTGACTGTCCGGCGTGCAAAAATGGATGAAACGATCGTTTCTACGCTATGAATGCTACGGTATTGTGATAAAACTGTTGCGTCCAGAGCTTTGATTCGCACAACCCGTTGCAAAAAAGAGAGCACCCAAACGATGTTTGCCTTCTCCCGATTTCTGCTCTATTTCACCGAAGTGGCCCGTCAGGGGTCATTTCGTAAAGCGTCAGAGGCGCTGCATGTGTCTGCGTCTTCTATTGACCGTCAGATTTTGCGCGTGGAACAGGAGCTGGCGATGCCGCTCTTCGAGCGCCATCCCACCGGGCTGCGGCTGACCGCCGCCGGGGAGCTGCTGCTGCACGCGGCCAATAACTGGAAAAAGGACTTTACCCGGGTCTGCGAGCAGCTGGATGACCTGCGCGGACTGCGGCGGGGGCATGTGCGCATCGCCACTATCGATGCCATTAACCGGCATTTCTTTTCGACGATGCTCAAAGAAGTGCACAAACATTATCCCAACATCTCTTTTACATTGACCACCATTAACAATATCCACATCCAGCAGGCGCTGATCTCCGGCGAGGCGGATTTCGGCATCATGCTCAATCCGCAGACCTCCCGCGAACTGCAGGTGCGGGCGTTTGCCGAAATGAATATGGGGATCGTAGTGCCGACCGGCCATCCGCTGGCCAGCCGCAGCGCTGTGCGCTTTAGCCAGTGCATCGACTACCCGTTTATCCTGCCATCCGCCCCGTTGATGATCAGCGAACCGGTGGAGGCGCTGGTGAACATCAGCGGCAACGAGGTGAAGGAGGTGGCGGTATCGAATAACATCCACATGATCCGCACCCTGATCAAAGAGCAGATGGGCATCGGCATCCTGTGCCGGCTGGATATTCTCGATGAGATCGAGTCCGGCCAGCTGGCGTTTGTGCCGCTAACCGATCCGCAGCTTAAGCCTTTCACCCTGGCGCTGTGCGTCTCGCCCGCCCGCCAGCTTTCCCTTGCCGCCTCGATGATGCTGAACCAGCTGGAGATGCTCTTCAGCCAGCTGTGAGAGACCGGACAGGCACTAAAATCATTCATCAACGCACCAAAGTGGTGCATTTATTGTGTGCATGAATCAAAGGTTGCATGCCCAAGGGCGGCGGCGCAGGCGATTTTTCGCGGCCGCTCGCGGGCCATCAAATCTGGCATTGTTTTTGTATAGCTGAGTGTGAGTAGAAGCGGTCAGTACGGGTTATCCATACGGGACATTGCTCAGTCACCATGTCGCGGTTCAATGTTGACCGGGATGGGAGGCTGAGCCATATTCGCTCGCTCCCCCTCCCGGCGTAAAGAGGAGAGGGATAATGAAAACAGGCGCACGCCTTCCCCGGGGCTTACGCTGGCTGGGCCTGATGGCCCTCGGCGGTGTCTCGCTGGCCGTTCAGGCCGAGGAAAAAATCGTTCTGCTGACCTCCTGGTACGCTCAGGCGGAGCAGGGGGGCTATTATCAGGCTCAGGCCACTGGGCTGTACAAAAAATATGGTCTCGACGTCGAGATCCGCTCCGGCGGACCGCAGGTCAACGGCATGCAGTTGCTGTTGTCCAAGCGGGCCGATGTGATCATCGGTTACGATCTGCAGCTGCTGGAAGGCATTCAGCGCGGCTTCCAGGCGAAAGCCATTGCCGCGCCCTTTCAGTACGATCCCCAGGGGCTGCTGACCCACGCCGATGTCACCTCCCTGCAGGGGCTGAAAGACAAAACCATTCTGGTCTCCAGCTCCGGTCAGGCGACATGGTGGCCGTGGCTGAAGGCGCAATACCAGCTGAGCGACGCTCAGGTTCGCCCCTATACCTTCAATATTCAACCCTTTGTCGTCGACGACGCTGTCGCCCAGCAGGCCTATGTCAGCTCCGAGGTGTTCCAGGTGCAGAAGGCCGGGGTGAAGGCGAACTTCTTCCTCTTTTCTGAGCATGGTTACCCTCCCTATGGCGGCATTCTCATCGCCCGCCCGGACACCATCGCTGAGCGTAAAGCGGCGATGGCGAAGTTTGTCCGCGCCTCAATGGAGGGTTGGGTGAGCTATCTCAAGGATCCGGCGCCGGGAAATGCGTTGATTAAGCAGGACAACCCGAAAATGACCGACGATCTGCTCGCCTGGGGCGTGACCCAGATCCGTGAGCATCATCTGATCGACGGCGGGGATGCCGCCAGCCAGGGCTGGGGGACGATGACCGACGCCCGCTGGCAAAAGACGCGCGATTTTATGGTCAGCGCCGGTCTGCTGGCGGCGGCCACCGACTGGAAACAGGCCTATACCACCGACTTTGTCCAGACCATGCAGGTAAAACCCTGAGGAGCGACGCCATGTCATTCATCATTAAAAATGCCCATGCCATCCTCAGCGGTCTGTCCGGAGAGGCGGCGCGGCTGGCCGGGCCGGATATTCGCATCCGCGACGGCAAGATTGCGGCCATCGGCAGCCTGACGCCGCTGCCGGAAGAGCGACTGATCGACGCCCGCGACTGCGTGATCTATCCGGCATGGGTGAATACGCACCATCATCTTTTTCAGTCGCTGCTGAAGGGCGAGCCGCAGGGGCTGAACCAGAGCCTGACGGCCTGGCTGAGCGCCACGCCGTACCGCTTTCGCGCGGCTTTCGATGAACATACCTTTCGTCTGGCGGTGCGCATTGGTCTGGTGGAGCTCCTGCGCTCGGGCTGCGCCAGCGTGGCGGATCACAACTACCTGTACTGGCCGGATATGCCTTTCGATACGTCGGAGATTCTCTTCAGCGAAGGGGAATCGCTGGGGATGCGCATCGTTCTGTGCCGGGGTGGGGCGACCCAGGGCCGGGCGGTGGAGCAGGATCTGCCGGTGGCGCTGCGTCCGGAAACCTTCGACGGCTATATGGCGGATATTGAACGGCTGGTCAGCCGCTATCACGACCCGCGGCCCGACTCGCTGCGACGGGTGGTGATGGCGCCCACTACCGTCCTGCACTCCGCGCCGGGCGCCCAGCTGCGGGAGATGGCGAAGCTGGCCCGCCAGCTGGGGATCCGGCTGCACAGCCATTTATCGGAAACCGTCGATTATCTTGACGCCGCGCGGCAGAAATTCGCCATGACGCCGGTGCAGTTCTGCGCGGAGCACGACTGGCTGGGAAATGACGTGTGGTTTGCCCATTTGGTGAAGCTTCTGCCGGAGGAGATTGCCCTGCTGGGCCGCACCGGAACCGGTATTGCTCATTGTCCGCAAAGCAACGGCCGGCTGGGCAGCGGCATCGCCGATCTGCTGGCGCTGGAGCAGGCCGGGGTCCCGGTCTCGCTGGGGGTGGACGGCGCTGCCTCCAATGAAGCGGCGGATATGCAAAGCGAAGCCCATGCCGCATGGCTGCTGCAGCGCGCGCGCAAAGGGATGCTGGCGCAGCCGCGCTACGCCGGAGGCACCTTCGAGGGCGGAGCCGATGCGGCCACGGTGGAGGATGTGGTGCGCTGGGGCAGCGCCGGCGGGGCGCAGATCCTTGGCTTAGCGCAGAGCGGCACCCTGCAGGTCGGGATGCAGGCGGACCTCGCCATTTACCGGCTGGACGATCCGCGCTACTTCGGCCTGCATGATATGGCGATTGGCCCGGTGGCCTGCGGCGGCCGCGCCGCGCTGAAGGCGCTGCTGCTGAATGGCCGGCCCATCGTGGAAGATGACGCCATTCCCGGTCTCGACCTTGACGCGATGCGCCACGACGCGCTGGCGGCAGTCCGTACCCTCCAACAGCGCGCCGCTGTTTAACTGATCACAGGATAATGACGATGAACGCAACCACCCAAAATCAACGCTATGCCTTACAGGAACTGGAAAAAGAGGCGCTGATGGGCGCCCAGGGCGAAGAGACCTTCGCCCGCGAAGTGCGCTGTATCGACCTGTCTAACTTTGCCGAAAGAAAAAATGACATTGCCGAACAACTGTGGGAGGCGGCGGTGGAGATCGGTTTCTTCCAGGTCAGCCACCACGGTATTCCGCTGGCGGCGATCCGCCAGGCGTTCAGCACGACCGAGGCGTTTTTCGAGCTGCCCGACGAGGTGAAGCGTCAGTATCCGCTGGCCGGCAACGCCGGCTGGGAGAGCAAGGCGCAGGTCCGGCCATCGACCCGCACGCCGGATCAAAAAGAGTCATATCAGATAACCCGTCCGCTGATGGACGGGCGCTGGCCCAGCGATCGGGAGCTGCCAGGCTTCCGACAGACGATGCTCGGATTTGAATCGCAGTGCTGGCAGCTGGGGATGAAGATCCTCTCCTGCTTTGCTTTAAAGCTCGGTTTTCCGGAATCGTTTTTTACCACCGCGCACGATCCGCAGCGTGACACCTATCAGAGCACCTTGCGCATGCTGCACTACTATGCAACCGAGCAGTCGCAGCAGGGGATGTGGCGGGCCGGCGCGCATACCGATTTTGACTGCCTGACGCTGCTGTTCCAGCGCCCCGGTCAGGGCGGCCTGCAGGTCTGCCCTGGCAAGGACCGCGAAAGCCAGCAGTGGACCAGCATTGAGCCAAGGGAAGAGGTCATCACCTGCAATATCGGCGATATGCTGATGCGCTGGAGCGACGACCAGCTGCCGTCTAACTTCCACCGGGTGAGAAACCCGCAGCCCCACGAATATCAGGGGCCGCGCTACAGCCTGGCGTTTTTCTGCCAGGCCAATAAAGATGTCGAGATCCTTGGGCCGCAGAGGAAGTACCCGCCCATCAGCGCCGAGGATTATCTGCAGCAGCGGATCCAGGCCAATTTCGCCAAAGGGTAGGATGTACTCTTGAGTGGTTTTCCTGTCGCCGGCTTTCGCTGGCCCGGCGGCAGGATATCCGGCGCTGGGCTTTTCACGTGGTCGGGGTTGCCGATGCGGGCGACAAGGGTATCTCTGCCGCAGCCATAAAATCGATAAAACAGCGTATTCGCGGCGACAGGTAGCGGCTGGCAGGCCACAGGACGGAGAAATGCCCATCCTTGACGCAACAGCCGGGCAACACCTCCTGCAGGTGTCCCTCATTGATGGCCTCACGCACAACAAAATCAGGGACATAGGCGATACCCATCCCCGCCGCGCTTAAGCGAATGGCAGCCTCAATGTTATTGACCCTCATCACGGAAGCGGCCCTGAAATCCCCCGTCAGCCGCATATCGCGCAGTTCCCAGGGCTGGATCAGCCCCGTCGAAGGGAAGCGAAAAAAAATGCACTTGTGCGCCGCCAATTCCGCTGGCGAGCCGGGAACGCCGTATTCCGCCAGATATGCCGGGCTGGCGCAGAGCACAAAACGAAAACCCCCCAGCTTTCTGGCGATCAAGCGGGAGTCCGCTAGTTCACCGCTGCGGATAGCGATATCAAATCCCTCATCGATCAGATTGACCAGCCGGTCACTAAAATCGAGATCCAGTTCAACCTGCGGATAAAGACGGCTAAAGGCGGTGAGGGCAGGGAGCAGCAGGCGGTAGCCGATGACAGGCAGTGAAATTCTCAATTTGCCGGAGGGCTGTGAGAGACTGCTCGTCAGCTCAGACTCGGCCTCCTGGATCTGCTCCAGGATACTCTGGCAGCGGGTCAGAAACGCGGCCCCCTCCGCCGTCAGGCTGACGTTTCTGGTGCTGCGGTTAAACAGCCGGACCCCCAGCTTATGCTCAAGCCGGGCGACATTCTTACCCACCGCCGAGGCTGAAATGCCCAGCAGCCTGGCGGCCTGAACAAAGCTTAGCGTTTCGGCGGTGCGGACAAAGGACGTTAGCGAGGTGAGGCTGTCCATCGATTATAAACCTTATGTCTCTTAAGAAGATATTTTCAGTCTATTTATCGGCATTAACATCCGCAATAGGATGGCGGCAGTTTATTCATTCCTTCCTTGCCGACTGATGAGGGCCGCCTGATGTTACTCACCGCCAGAACACATTGCCGATCCGCCAGCGCCCTGGCCGCGCTTTCTGTCTTTATGGCGGCCATGCTGCTGCCGTTAAGTTTTACCGGCGGCGTCATGACCACCCCGGCGATACAGCAGTCGCTGGGCGGCTCTCCCGCTGCGCTGTCGTGGCTGACCAATGGCTTTATGCTGACCTTCGGCAGCTTTTTGCTGGCCGCTGGCGTGACGGCGGATGCCATTGACAGAAAACGCATCTTTCTCGCCGGCGCCGCGCTGTTTTGCCTGAGCAGTCTGCTGTTTTGCCTGACGGACGATCTCTTCCTGTCAGGCGCGCTGAGGGCTCTGCAAGGTCTGGCCTCGGCGATGATTTTAGCCAGCGGCAGTGCGGCGCTGGCCCAGTTGTATGACGGCGCTCAGCGGACGCGGGCATTCAGCATCCTGGGCACGGTGTTCGGCGCCGGCCTGGCGTTCGGTCCGCTGCTGATCGGCTTCATGACCGACGCGGTGGGCTGGCGCGGCGTATACGCCCTGTTTGCGCTGCTCTCGGCGATGGTTCTGCTTATCGGTCTGGCGTATCTGCCCGCGGCAGAAAAAAGCGAGCCGCGGACACCCGACAATCTCGGCTTAACCCTGTTTACGCTGGCCCTGATGCTGTTCACTGCCTCGCTGATGGTCATTCCGGCCCGCGGTTTTTTATCGCTGACCACGCTGGCCTTGTTCATCGTATCGGGGGGCTGTTCGTTGCGTTTGCCGTGCGCTGCCGAAGAGTGAACAACCCGGTGCTGGAACTCTCCCTGCTGCGCCATCCGCGTTTTGTCGGCGTACTGTTGCTGCCTGTCGCCACCTGCTGTTGCTACGTTGTCCTGCTGATTATCGTTCCACTGCATTTTATGGGCGGAGAGGGGATGAGTGAGTCGCAGAGCGCGCTGTATCTGATGGCGCTGACCGCGCCGATGCTGATTTTCCCATCCGTTGCGGCCCTGCTCACCCGCTGGTTTTCACCGGGGCAGGTGGCCACGGGGGGGCTGATGATTGCCTCCGTCGGGTTGCTGTTGCTGGGTGATGCTTTTCACAGCCACCGCCTCCCGCAGCTGGTGCTGGCGCTGATCCTGTGCGGGGCCGGGGCGGCGCTTCCCTGGGGATTGATGGATGGCCTGGCGATATCCGCAGTGCCGGTCGCCAAAGCCGGTATGGCGGCAGGCCTGTTCAACACCGTTCGCGTTGCCGGCGAGGGGATCGCCCTGGCGGTCGTCACCGCGGTATTAACGGCAAGCAATAACCTGACTCTGCAGAGTCGCGTTCACGGGTATGCGCCCGAGGTGATTCACCGCGCCGCAGGCTGGCTGGGGGCTGGTAATATGCCGCAGGCGGCTGCGCTTTTGCCTGACTTTTCCCTTCGGGCGCTGCGCGAGAGCTATGACACTGCTTATACGGTACTGTTTAGCGGGCTGGCGGTCGTCACCCTGCTGTGCGCCCTGATGGTCTGGCGAACGCTATGCCGCAAGGGGGGCGCTATCCAGACCCGCCACAGCGGATCCTGAACCCCCATGACGGTGCATTGGCGTCACGCTCCCGGCAATCGTCTTTTCCGGTCTGCTCAGCGCACCGGGACTGTCATTGTTTCGCTGGCGGAACTATGCTGATTAGGGCGGCCACATGCGCCGCTCCGGCAGCGGAAACAGTGACTCACAGGTGGCGGTATGGCGAGCGATCCGGAACTGATTTACATCGAGATCCTTGAAACGGTGCTGATGGCCACCCTGGATCCTGATTTGTGGAAATCGGCGCTGCAGAAACTGGCGTTCCTCACCGGCCATCAGTACGCGGCATTTCTGTTCTACGATAAAGGCAACGCGCACCTGTTGACCGATTCACTCCTGCTGGAGGAGAAGGTTTTCACCGCCTATCGCGACGTGTTTCTGGCCATCGATCCCGCCGAAAAAATACTGACCGCGTTACCGGTCGGGCAGATGTACCGGGACCGCGAGTATTTAGGCGATAAGTTTATTGCCGGCAGCGTCTATTACAATGAGTTTCATCACCCCAACGATCTGAATAATCTTACCAGCGTCAAGCTGTGCACCCTCAATGGCTATGCCACCTATCTGTCACTGATGACGGCCAATACGGCAGCTTATCCGCAGCCGGCGCAGTTTGAGCTGTTCAGGCGCTTGATCCCGGCGCTAAAAACCGCCTGCCAGCTACACGCCCGGTTTGAACAGCTGCGGGACACCATAAAATACCAGAGCGCGGTGATGGACAATGGGATCTACCCGGTATGGCTGGTGGATCATAGCGGTAACATTCTCTACGCCAGCGCGCATGCCGAACGCTACCTGCGCGCCAACGCCCGCCTCTCCTGGTACAGCGGGGGCGATACGCTGTGCCTTAATACCGACAGCAAAAAACTGAAACGGGCTATCGAGCAGGCCACCCGAACGGCAGAGCCGCCAAGGGCAGGGCTGTGCTATACCGCCGGCCGCCAGCCGAAACCGATCCTGGTGATCCCGGCGGCCCGCCTTGCCGGGGTGGCCTGCGTGATTATTCCCGAGCCGTTTCTCACCGGCAGCGCCGTGATGGAGCTGTTTAACGTCAAGCCTGCCGAGAACGCAGTGGCGGAGCTGCTGGTGCGGGGCATGACGCCGGATGAGTGCGCCTTACATCTGGGCGTATCTATCGCCACCATCAGAACCCACCTCAGCGCCCTGTACCGGAAAACCCACACCCGTAATCAGGCAGAACTGTTGCTGATCATCCGCGCGATCCACGGCTGACAGCTTGCTCAGGAATGATGGTCGCGCAGGAAAACGGTCAGCACCTCTTTCGGCGGCACGCCGCCGCATTCGCCAATCATCCAGCCCACCGCGCCGCGGTGATAGGCGCCGTGAAAGAGCATGTGATTCAGCATCTCCATCGCGGTCATATTGCCGTCGCCGCCGTCGACAAATTTGAAGGCGATACGTTCGTGGAAATCGGCGGGCGTCATGGCGCTGACGTACTGAATGTATTCGTCCGTACAGGCGGTCATGGCCGTTTCCAGCTCATCAACGGTTGGCGTCTCGGGGGTATTCAGCGCGGTGTAACCGTGTGTCTTGCCGCGCAGATTCGCCCGGAAAATCATGTCAACGACATGGATATGGTTCATTAGCCTGAGGGTCAGGTGACGCTTTTCGCCATGTACTGTACCGTCTATCGCGCGGATCGCCTGCAAGGTGGCAAGGTCAATCCAGCGCTTGTATTTCAACAGCGTCACTACGGTGTCTTTGTCCATTGTCGGTCCCGGGTTGGTTGAGCCATTATCTTAGCGATGATGCCTGCGAGTTGTCACTCTCCCGTGCCAGGCACAAAAAAGCCTCGCCGGGGCGAGGCTTTTTAATCAGCAGGTGATTTAGTCAAACACACCGTTAATCACGGCGGTAACGATGGCGGTGCTCAGGGCGACCAGCACCAGGTCATCGCCGACCGCGCGCCATTCATAGCCCGGATAATAGGGCAGGTCGTTAATCATAGAAGCGGGCAGGGTCTTTTTCGCGATACCCGGAGGTAACGGTTTGCCGCGGGCGACATTTTTGGCGATACCCGGAGGCAGCGCCTGATAGCCGACCAGACCGTAGTTCACCGCAAGGGAGCGCGCCCGTGAGAAGCTAATATCGCTGTCGACGTGGTCGGGCTTGCCGTAGTTTTTGCGGTTGCCATGATCGTCATTGGACTGACCTTTATTTTGTCCTTTATTGCCATGGTCGCCGCTGTTACCGCTGTTACCATGATTGCCGCTATTGCCATGGTTACCACTGTTCCCGTGATTACCACCGCCGCCGCCATTGCCATTGCCGTTACCCGGGTTGGCATAGGCCGGAGCCGCCATGACGGCGAGAGAAATAACCGCCGCCAGTGCTGTTTTAATAGTGCGACGCTTAAGCATGATCTTGATTCCTTAATGTGGAGTACACGCATAAAAAATAAGATAAAGCTATGCCCCAGGCAATCTCATATAGTCTTATTTTTTGCCGGGTTTTCACGGGAAGGTCACAAAGGGATAGCGGGGCGCGGACGAGCAGTTCCATTGCTGCGTTTTGACAGACGGGCGACCGCGCCCCGCTAAATGTGTCGCCGGCAGGATCGCTCCCGGGCGTGTCGCAAAAAAATGCCCGAAGCCATCGGGCAAAAATGAATAAAAATATTACGCTTCATTCATAACGCGTCTCACAAGACGGAGCGGATAGTAAATCCTGGCGCCGCTGCGCACAATCGGCCGGTTGTTTAGAAATAAATAACCCGGCCGACCGCGCTCAGGACGCGATCCAATGGCAGGCGACCCGATGGCCAGGGGCCACCTCGCGCAGCGCCGGCGCTTCTCTGCGGCACCGCTCGCCGACCTGCGGGCAACGAGATGAAAAACGGCAGCCGGCGGGAGGATTGACCGGATCCGGGATCTCGCCTTGCACCAGCTCCTGCGGTTCGCTGTGCGGGTCGAGGGTCGGCACCGCGGCCAGAAGCGCGCGGGTGTAGGGGTGGAGGGGGCGGCTGAACAGCGCATCGCGGCTGGCGCTTTCCACCAGTTGCCCGAGATACATCACCGCCACATCGTCACATAGATGCTCCACCACCCCGAGGTCGTGGGAGATAAACAGAAACGTGACGCCGCGGTCGTCGCGCAGGTCGGAAAACAAATTGATGATCTGCGCCTGAATGGACACATCGAGGGCCGAGATGGGCTCATCGGCGACGATAAAATCCGGGTTGAGGATCAGCGCCCGGGCAATACCGATCCGCTGGCGCTGGCCGCCGGAAAACTGATGCGGGAAGCGGGCGTAGTGTTCCGGCGCCAGGCCGCAGATCTTCATCACGTCAATCACCCGGTCATACAGCTCATCGCGGGCGCAGAGCTTGTGCTGCAGCATAGCTTCGCCTATCGCCTCGCCAATACGCAGCCGCGGGTTCAGCGAGCTGTAGGGATCCTGAAATACCAGCTGCATCTTCGGCCGAATGGCGCGCAGGGCAGGCGCGGTCAGGTCGGCCAGCTCCTGACCGTGAAATTTCACGCTGCCGGCGCTCTTCTCGTACAGGCCAAGCAGGGTTCGGCCGACGGTGGTTTTCCCGCTGCCGGACTCGCCCACCAGGCCAAAAATGGTGCCCGGACGGATGTTAAAGCTGACGCCGTCCACCGCGCGAAGCTCGCCGGTCTGTTGGCCAAACAGGCCGTCGCGCAGCGGAAAATATTTTTTCAATCCATCCACTTCAATAACAAAGCGTTCGCTCATGCTGTCGCCTCCGCAAATTCGCTGTAAAAGCAGGCGGCCCGCTGGCGCTCGCCGAGCAGCGGCGGAATCGCCTCCCGGCAGCGCGCCGTCGCCCGCTCGCAGCGCCCGGCAAAGGCGCAGCCCGTCGGCAGGGCGGCCAGATCCGGCACCTGCCCGGGAATCGAGTACAACCGCCGATGCCGCTCGCCCGGCACCGGGCGGGAGGCGATGAGCCCACGCGTGTAAGGGTGCTGTGGATGGCGTAACACCTCCGCGGTGGCGCCCTGTTCCACAATCCGTCCGGCATACATCACCACTACCTGCTCGGCCATCTGCGCGATCACCCCCAGGTCGTGGGTAATCAGCATCATCGCCATCTGGCTGGCCCGCGCCCGGTCCCGCAGCAGACGCAGGATCTGCGCCTGCACGGTCACGTCGAGCGCGGTGGTGGGTTCGTCGGTAATCAGCAGTTTGGGCTGACAGCTCAGCGCCATGGCGATCATCACCCGCTGCAGCATGCCGCCGGAAAGCTGGTGGGGATAGCTGACCATCAGGCTGTCGCCGCGCGCCAGGCCGACCTCGCTGAGCAGCCGGGTAGCCTGCTGCCAGGCGGCTTTCGGCGTGGCGCCGAGGTGGCGGATCGCTGGTTCGCACAGCTGCTCTCCGATGGTCAACACCGGGTTCAGGGCCGACATCGGTTCCTGAAAGATCATTGCCAGCTGGTGGCCGCGCAGGTCGGCCATCTGTCTGGCTTTTAGCCGCAGCAGATCGCGGTCAGCGAAACGGATCTCGCCGCCGTCGATGCGCGCGGCCTGCGGCGGCAGGAGGCCCATCAGCGCCATCGCGGTGACGCTTTTGCCGCAGCCGGACTCGCCCACCACGCCAACGGTTTGCCCGGCCTGAATCGTGAAAGAGACGTCCTGCACCGCGCGCACGCGATGGCGTTCGCCAGCGAAAGAGACGGAGAGATGATTAAAGGAGACTAACGGTATGCTCATTTCAGCCTCGGTTTCATATTGGGATCCATGGCGTCGCGCAGGCCATCGCCCAGCACGTTAATGGCGATCACGGTGATAAAGATGGCGATCCCTGGCGGCATCCACAGCCAGGGACGGCGCTGGAAATCGATCAGGCTATTGGCGGCGTCCATCATATTGCCCCACGACGGCGTCGGCGGCACCACGCCGAGGCCGAGATAGCTCAGCGCGGATTCGCTGAGGATGGCGTTGGCGACAGCCATGGTCGCCATCACCACCAGAATCGGAATGGTATTCGGCAGCAGGTGGCCAAACAGCCGGCGACGCGCCGACAGGCCCAGCACCTGGGTGGCCAGCATAAAATCGCGTTCGCGCAGGGAGAGACATTGTCCGCGCACCAGCCGCGCCAGTCGGGGCCACTCCAGCAGGCTGAGCATCACCACCACCAGATAGATGCGCGAGTCCGGAGAAAAATCGAGCTCGGAAAGCATCGCCCCGGCGACGATCAACAGCGGCAATCCGGGGATGGTCATCACCAGGTCGGCCACGCGCATGATCACTCTGTCGGTTAACCCGCCGACATACCCCGAGAGAGCGCCGAGCAGATAGCCCAGGAACACCGACATCACCATGGTCAGCAGACCGATAATCAGCGAGATGCGCCCGGCCAGCAGCAGGCGGGTGTAAACATCGCGGCCGAGGAAATCGGTCCCCAGCCAGTGTTCGGCACCGGGCGGTTGGTTGATGCTCAGGGCGTCGGTGGCATCCTCTTTCCACGGCGACCAGACGGGCCCCAGCGCGCACCACACCGCCATGACCGCCAGCAGGAACAGGCAGAACATGGCCAGCCGGTTACGGCGCAGCTGTCGCCACCCCTGGCGCCAGGGAGAGGGGGTAATGTGCGCCAGCGCCGGGATAGCCGCCTGGCGCTGGCGACGACGGTAAGCAAAGTAAGACAGAATCATCATGACCTCACCCGAATACGCGGATCGGCCCAGGCGTACAGCACGTCGGCGAGCAAATTACCGACGATCGTTAGCACCGCCAGAAACAGGGTGAACCCCATCAGCACCGGATAGTCGCGGGCGGCCAGCGAGTCGATATGGATGTGGCCCGCCCCCGGCCAGTTGAATACCTTTTCGGTAATGATCGCCCCGGAGAACAGCCCCGGCAGCTCGAAGCCCAGCAGGGTGATGATCGGCAGCAGGGCGTTGCGTAGCGCATGTTTGAGGATCACCGTGCGCTCCTGCAACCCCTTGGCGCGGGCGGTACGGATAAAATCCATTTTCACCACGTCGAGCATACTGGCGCGCACATAGCGCGTCAGGCTGCCCGCCTGCAGCATCACCAGCGCCAGCACCGGCAGCGCCAGGTGGGCCGCCACCTGCAGCACATACTGCCAGCCGCTCTCGTCGCTGCCGGTATTGGTCATCCCGCCTACCGGCAGCCAGTGGAGATCGACGGCAAACCATTTAATCAGCAGCAGGCAGAGGAAAAAGGTGGGGAACGACATGGCGGCAAACACCGCGACGCTCACCAGATGATCAAACCAGGAGCCGGGTCGCAGGGCTGACACCACGCCGACCGCCAGGCCAATGCCCCAGTAAAAGACCAGCGCGACGCTGGCCAGCAGAAAAGAGTTCCAGATGTACTGGTTGAGCAGCTGGCTGACCGGGATCTGATACTGCAGCGAAAAGCCTAAATCGCCGCGCAGCAGCTGTCCCAGCCAGTGGAGATAGCGGGTGAACAGCGGCTGGTCGAGGCCATAGATCGCCTTCAGCTCCGCGGCGCGGGCGGCGGTCAGGGTGATATTGCCATCGATAAAGTCGCCGGGGGTTTTGGCAAACAGCATAAAAATAATGAACGAGGCCAGCAGCAGCATCGGCAGCGTTTGCAGCAGGCGCCTCAGGATGAAATTTTTCATGACGATCTCGCATCAGCCGCCGGTTAACCCGGCGGCCAGGGGATTTACTTGACGATTTTCACATCCGGCAGGCTGCCGGTCAGGCCGTTGTAGATATCCGGTTTAAAGCCGGTGACGCGGGCGCTGCTGGCGGAAAGAATATTGCGATAGCCGAGCAGGATCACCGGCGGATCGTCGGCCAGCACTTTGTACAGCTGGTGATAGATCGGCTTGCGCTGTTCGATGTCGAGCACCGCGTTGCCGGCGTTAATCAGCTTATCGACCTCCGCGTTGTGGTAGCCGGACGCTTTCGCTTCGCTGCTGTAGAAATCCCATACCCCATCGTGCGGGTCGTTGAGGGTGCTGGTGCTGAACGAGGCCAGATCGTAATTTCCGGCTTTGCGCTGCGCCATCAGGGCGTTGAAATCCACCACCTGCGGCTTAAGCAGCACGCCGATCTGCCGCCAGTTCTCTTTGGCGATGGGGATCAACGCATCGTTGAGCACCTTCTTGCTCACCAGCAGGGTCAGCTCCAGACGCTGGCCCTCTTTGACGCGGATACCGTCAGCGCCAGCTTTCCAGCCGGCCTCATCGAGCAGCTTTTTCGCCTGCGCCGGATCGTAAGGGTAAGGATTGACGCCTTCTGCGTTAAAGGCCCAGGAGATAGGAGCGATCGGCTCGATGGCGACTTTGCCGTACCCCTGATAGACCACGTCGATCAGCTTTTGCCGGTCCAGGCCGTAAATCAGCGCCTGGCGCACCCGCTTATCCTGCAGCGCCGGGCGATGAACGTTGAATTCCACCTGGCTGTAGTCGCTGGAGCCGTAAAGGTTAATGTTGGCGAAGCCGAGCATCTTCAGCTGTTCGATATCGTCAGGACGTGAGGTAAAGGCGTCGTAGTCGGTCTCCCCGGTCTGGAACAGCTGGAAGTTGGTCGACGGATTGGTTACGCGATAGATAAAACGCGGCGTTGGCGGCGTCCCACGGTAAAAGTGGCTATTGGCATGGAAGCGAATTTCCTGACCGGGAATATAGGTATCGTACACGTAAGGGCCGTTGCCCAGCGGCTTGCCGTGCAGTGAGCGCAGATAGTCGAGATTTCCCCGCTGATATCCTTTGCCGTACCAGGCTTTCGACAACACCGGCCCGCCAATTTTGGCCAGGGTGGTGGCGCCTGGCTGGGTGGTGGTCACCTGCAGCGTGAGCGGGTCGATGACTTTCAGACCGCTGACGCGGTCAGCCTTGCCGGCTTTGTATTCTGCGCCGCCGGCGATATTGGCCAGAGTGATGTCGGTATCGCCATCATATTTGGGGTCGAGCAGGACCGTCAGGGTAAAGGCGACATCTTCCGCCGTCAGCGGTGAACCGTCGCTGAAGGTCAGGCCAGGGCGCAATTTGATGGTATAGACTTTATTGTCCGGGCTGACCGTCCAGCTCTCCGCCAGCCCCGGGACCAGCTTGCCCTGGCTGTCCCAGTCGATCAGGCGTGAAAAAATGACGTTAGTGACGTTTTCATCCCAGCCGTTGACGAAAAAGTAGGGGTTGAAGATTCCCTGCGGCTCGGAGATCCCGGCCACTACCGTGTCTTTGCGCAACTTAGCGCTGGCCGGGATCTGACTGGCGTCGGCGGCCGGGGTGATGCCTTCTTTCAGGAGACCCTCAGCAAAGACGGCAGAAGAAAATGCTACCACGCCGCCGAGCAGGGCCACTTTTAGCGCCAGGGCAAAGCGGGTTTTTCTGGTTTTTAATCCTTGTTGTAATCTGGACAAAAGTGCTACCTCATCAAGTGATTGCGTGGTGATTTACAATTCATGACGAAAGATAAGAGGCGCACTTCGCCCTGTCTAACACTGAAACGCTATGATTTATAACCAATTATCCTTAGCAAAGGTTCGGCAATATAATCCCATTCTTTGGCTATGAAGCAGTGGTTTCCGCTGCCCGATGAGAGTGGGCCAGCATGCTGTCCGCGACCCTGCCTTTCCATCGCGAGGTTCTGAACAGGCGTCACACCTGCGCGGTTTCCGCCGGATGGGCGAGAACGATGAGAGTGGACCCGTACCGACCGCCGTGTACGGCGTAAGGCACCGTGACGGTCGGTTCCGGGCGGACGTTAACGCTCCTTCGCCGCAGGGGGAAGCAGTGAGGGGGCGGTTGCGGCTAGCGGCTGCCAGAGCCGCTCGGGGTCGCGAAACCCCCCTTCGATGAGGGCATAAAAGCGGCTGGCATGGAGACCGTCGACGAAGGCATGGTTAAATCGCCCGGCCACCGGGATCACGCCGTTCTGCAGTTTCCCCCAGGTGAGCGCCGGAACCGCGGCGCCCACTGCGTATTCCGCATGGGTCATCGAGGTGAAGTGGAGCCACGGCAGACAGCTGGCGCAGATAAAATGTTCGCCATCGACGATGAGCGGCGCAGGCGATGTCTCTCTTGCCGCGACGATCTTTGGCGTTGCCGCGGCGCTGAAGGTGGTGAACTCGGGGGCGTTGTCGCACCATACCTGGCGGAAGCCCTCCTCGACGGTCATCACCGGCGTCATGACCGCCAGACTGTCATATTCAATCACCTCGCCATTGCGCATGCGCTGTCGGAGCTGCGGGACCCCGTTGGCCGCGCGCAGCAGGGCATAGAGCGCGAGCTGAAAAAACGAGACCCGACGGTCCTTCGCACATTCGTACAGGCGCTGCGCCTCTATCGGAACGCAGAGATTAAAGCTGGGGTTGGCAAATTGTCGGTAAAAGGTGAAATGGTCCCGGCGGGGCCAGGCCGCGGTGTCGATGATCCGGTAATGTGCCATGGATGCCTCCTTATGGCTGGCGGTCTGCTGACTATGCGACGATTTCAATCAGGTTGCCATCGGGATCGGCGATCACCGCCTCATAATAGCCGTCGCCGGTGGTGCGCGGCGGTGAAACCAGTATTCCCGCCGCGCCGGCGCGCTGGGCAAGGGCATCGACCTGTTCTGCGCCGCCCACCGAGAGGGCCAGGTGCGCCCAGCCGGTATGGTTATTATCGGCGCTGGCCTGCTGCAGGCCAGGCTTGGTCATCAGCTCGATCACCACCTCGTCGTCGATGGTGACAAAATAGGAGGCAAAGCCGGGATTGGTCTGGCTGAGGTATTTTTCATTGATGCTGGCGGCAAAGAACTCGACCCAGAAGCGGGCCTGAGCCTCAAGCCGTTGGGTCCACAGGGCGAAATGGGCAATTTTCATGGTAAACCTCCGGGCAGGAACATTGACAATCACGGCAGGGCAGACGATCATGCTTGCTGTTGCTCGTTTATGATGATTTAAGGAGTTTCTTTGCTCGATTATGCTGCTTTTCCTCAACAGCGACAAGCGCTGATTTGCCAGATCCTGCAGGAAAACGGCAGGGTGGTGTGTGCGGAGCTGGCGGCGCGTCTTCAGGTGTCTGAGCACACCATCCGCCGCGATCTGCATGAGCTTAGCCGCGAAGGTGTCTGTAAAAAAGTCTACGGCGGGGCGGTGTTGAGCCTGCCGGAAGCGGGAGATTACAGTGAACGGAAAGATAAAAACCGAGCAACAAAACTCAGGATCGCGCAGCAGTGCGCCCGGCTGGTGAAACCCGGCGGCATCCTTTTCATTGATACCGGCACCACCAATCTGGCGATGGCCGAGGCGCTGCCCGCCGAGCTGGCGCTGACTGTGGTAACGAACTCTCCGGAGATCGCCGCGGTACTGGTGAAAAAGCCGCTCTACGAGGTGGTGATGCTCGGCGGCCAGGTGCAGCGGGCGAGCGGGGGCTGCGTTGGGGCCGCGGCGGTGGCTCAGGTGCAGGGAATGTTATTCGACCAGGGGTTTATCGGCGGCTGCGCCATGGCGCCAGAGTCGGGCCTGACCGGCTTTGACTATGCCGACTGCGAGTTTAAGAAAGCGGTGATTAAGCAGTGCAGCGAAATTATCATCGGCCTGACCTCGGATAAAATTCCGGCGGTGGCGCGATTCGTGGTGGCCGCGAGCAGCGATATCGATGTGCTGGTGGTGGAGGAGAACATCAGTCGCGAATATCGCGTTGCCTTTCAGCAACACGATATTTGCATCCATACCGTGTAGCCGCTAGCGGGTGAGGGAGGTGGCGATAAGCCGCAGTCCCAGCGCCCCCAGCACCGTCGCGGTGGCGATATCGATTCGCCGCTTCAGCCGCAGGTAGACCCGACGCGGACGATCAGCGGAGAGCACCAGCGCCACCAGCGAATACCAGCTGACGTCAATCAGGAAACTCATCAGCGGCACGATGTAATAGAAGGCGGTGGGGATCTGCGCCGGCAGCACGGCGGTAAAAATCGAGGCAAACACCAGCGCGGTTTTGGGATTGCTCAACTGAGTATACAGCCCGTCGCGGAAAGTCTTCAGCAACGAACGGTTGCCGTCCATGCCGCTGGCGGAAAAATCCATCGGCTGCGCCGAACCGCGGAAAATCTTATAGCCCAACCATAGCAGGTAGAGCCCGCCCGCTACTTTCAAGCCAATAAACAGCTCCGGCACCGCGGTGAGCACCTTCTGCAGGCCCAGCATCGCCATAATAGAAAAAATGGCGGCGCCGGCGCCGGTGCCCAGGGCGGTCACCAGACCGTGCAGGCGCGAGCGGGCGACCGCATTGCGCGCGACAAAAATAAAGCTCGGGCCGGGACTGATCACCCCCATGATCAGCACCGCGGCAAGGGCCATCAGGCTGGATAAGAACATAGCAACTCCTGGTATGTCCGCCGCCGGCAGGCGGTCGGCAACGTGGGGACGGTACGAGCAAACAGAGTAACAAACTGGCTCAGGAAAGCACGTGAAAACCCTGTGGAAAAGGCGAGGCTGAACGGGCATCCGCGGCGCGCGTTTTCTGCGCAACTGTTTGAATAACGATTCCCATTCCTGTCAGCGATGGTAAACTGAATAACTGTGATCTTTGTCATACCGTAATAACTACAGAGAAGAGACACTGCTATGCAACATATCATTGAGGGCTTCCTCAACTTCCAGAAAGAGATCTTCCCCCAGCGTAAAGAGCTCTTCCGCAGCCTGGCCTCCAGCCAGAATCCCAAAGCGCTTTTCATCTCCTGCTCTGACAGCCGTCTGGTGCCGGAACTGGTTACCCAGCAGGAGCCGGGACAGCTCTTTGTTATTCGTAATGCCGGGAATATCGTGCCGTCTTTCGGGCCGGAGCCGGGCGGTGTATCTGCGACCATTGAGTATGCCGTGGTTGCGCTGGGCGTGACGGATATCGTAATCTGCGGCCACTCTAACTGCGGGGCGATGAAAGCGATCGCCACCTGCCAGTGCCTGGAGCCGATGCCGGCGGTGTCTCACTGGCTGCGCTACGCTGATGCTGCGAAAGCGGTGGTGGAAAAGAAAACCTGGGCCAGCGAAACCGATAAGGTCAACGGCATGGTGCAGGAAAACGTCATCGCTCAGCTGAACAACATCAAAACCCACCCGTCGGTGGCGGTCGGTCTGCGCGACCAGACCCTGCGCCTGCACGGCTGGTTCTATGACATTGAAAGCGGCGAGATTCAGGCGCTGGATAAAAACACCAAATCCTTTGTTTCGCTGTCGGAAAATCCGGACGTCTTTTTCGAATAAAGCCGTTCCCAGGGCATGGAGGCCCTGTTCAACTCATCTCCTCACCACTACCACTCCACGCAAATTTTGCCGAAATGGGCGCCGCTTTGCAGATAGCGGAAGGCGTCTGGTAAGGCCGCAAAATCAAACACTTTATCGATGACCGGCCGCGACGCCTGCAGGTTCAGCGCGTTGACGTAGTCCTGTTGTTGCCGGCGATGACCCACCACCAGCCCCTGCAGTCGGGCCTGTTTACTCATCAGCAAATGGGTGGGCACATGACCTTCGAAGCCAGTCAGGACGCCGATCAGCGCGATGTGTCCGCCAACACTGACGGCCTCGAACGACTGGCCCAGGGTGCCCGGTCCGCCGAGCTCCAGGATAATATCGGCCCCGCGATGACCGGTGATGTCCTGCACCGTAGCGCCCCAGGCCGGGGTGGTGCGGTAATTGATGAGATGGTCAGCCCCCAGGGCGCGCGCGCGGGCGAGCTTTTCATCGGATGAGGAGGTGACGATGACCTGCGCGCCCATGCTTTTCGCCAGCTGCAGGGCGGTTATCGACACGCCGCCGGTGCCGAGCGTCAGCACCGTATCGCCCGCTTTTAGCCGCCCCTCCACCACCAGCGCGCGCCAGGCGGTGAGGCCGGAGGTGGTGATCGTCGCCGCCTCCCTGAAGCGCCATCCGTCAGGCGCATGGGTAAAATGACTGGCCGGTCTGACCACATACTGGCAGGCGAACCCCTCGGCGCCGTCGCCCGGCGTCTGGCTGAAGTCCTTCACCTGCGGGCCCGGACGGCCATCCAGCCACTGCGGGAAAAAGCCAGCGACCACCCGATCGCCTGGCTGAAACTCGCTGACCCCGGCGCCAACCGCTTCGACCACCCCCGCGCCGTCCGCCATCAGGATCCGCCGATCGGCAGTGGGAATCACCCCCGTCGCTACCAGCAAATCGTGATAGTTCAGGGCGGTGGCGTGTAGCGCTACGCGGATCTCGCCTGCCGCCGGCGCGCCGGGGTCGGCAAGATCGACAAGCTGCAGATTATCCAGCGAACCGGGTTTGTTGACGATCCAGGCTTTCATCATGGGGCTCTCTTTTCCAGGGGATGCGCTAAGTATTGGCCCGTCATCGGCTGAACGCCATAGCGCGTCGGTCAGGAAATCACTGCCCGGAGAAAGAGGCGAAAAAAAAGCGCCGTTTTTGACGGCGCTTTTTTAATCGCGAAAGAGGGAAGAGATTATTTGCTCAGCTCAGCCGTCATATGAACGCGATTATTAAACTGGGCGCTGGTGATTTTATAGGACGCACCCTGCTCAGCGGCCTGGGCGGCGATTTTGGCTTCTGCACGGTCCAGGGTGGAAGCGGTGGCGCTGACGCTCTGGGCGAAGCTGACGGAAGAGAACAGCGACAGTGCAGCAACAGCAACGAAAGTTTTGATGGATTTCATGGTCATATTCCTTAATCTGGTGTCTGATATAGGGCTTGTCGCCCTGATGTGATAAAGAATACGCGCAACGCCTGGCGGTTTAAATCAAAACAATTTGCGAAACTCATTCAAATAATATGAATGATTTTCGGCCGGTCGCGATGCAGCACGTCGTTGCCGGGCTGGCCGTACCCCTGGTCTATAGCAACTCAGATCGGCGCAGAGGCGGCTAAACGTGGCCTCCGCGGTCATAAAATGATGAAAATGGGTATGGCTGACGAGGCGAAAATTACTTTTGATCCGCTCCAGTCCGTTGTAAACCCGCTTGCGATTGACGCCCAGCGTGTCTGCCATCTGATTAATCGACTGTCCGCCGACCACGCCACGGATCATCTGCATCTCCAGGTCATTGAGTGGGGCTCGCAGCCGGGAGGAGCGACTCTGACGCTGATGGCGCGGCGCGAAAGGGCGGCTGCGATCTGCCAGACGGAGCAGAAGGCGGCGGATCTCCTGAACGCTTTCCCGCTGGCTGACCCACAGGAGGGTATCCGCGTAAAAGGCACGTCCGCGTTTGACGTTGTTGGCGGAGGTAAATCCGACCACCAGGCCGGGATAGCGCTGGGCTAATTCAGCAGCGGCCTGATAATCGTGATAGTTTTCCAGCGCTAAAATAATCACATCCAGCCCGGCCGGATCGGGCAGATGGCTGAGCGGCAGTGAATGAATAATGTTCAGACCGGGCAAGGTTTCCTGAATATCTCTGAAACACTGGGCGAGGCCGATATTAAAATAAATATTATTGCTGTGAATTAAAATATTCAAAGAATAAACCCTGTTACAAGCGATCTAAACGGCGCGGGAAGGAGATTAGCTGCGAACCAGAAGTTTATTCATATCAGCAGGCGAGGTGTTTATATAATTCATCATGCCCGGCGGTTTGAAGGAATAAATTTCGGCTACGCAAGCAGGATTAATATAATACCCTGCGCACTTAACGCGGATAATTAACACGCTTTCAACCCCCGCCTGGTTTAAGCGAGATTTTAAGGTCTGAATGACCTGCCATAATCGCTGCGCGGACGGACGGAGATTATTTTTCTCCCAGACGTTAATCATTAACTCTTCATCACTGACCAGACGTTCTCTGCCATGTGCCAGCAAATACTCCAGTAAACACGCCATGGTGCTGCGCAGCTGAACTTGCGTTCGCGTCCCACGTAACGCGATAATTTCCCGAT
This sequence comes from Klebsiella sp. JB_Kp042, assembly GCF_040065275.1. Lineage (NCBI taxonomy): Bacteria > Pseudomonadati > Pseudomonadota > Gammaproteobacteria > Enterobacterales > Enterobacteriaceae > Klebsiella > Klebsiella sp. JB_Kp042. The sequence continues at coordinate 40,393 of NZ_JBEAJL010000011.1, read as the reverse complement.
GATGCAGGCAGTAGAAAATATTATCCGCTAACTTATAGCCAAGTAGTTTATAGCCTGTAGTCATCCACCACTCCCTGACAAATCCCCGTATTGCCGGTGCAGAGTACCCGCCTGCGGCGGTCTGACCAAGTGAATTTTATGAGCTAGAATAATCAAAACAATTAACCACATTCGCATACATAACTAGAATAAAAATCTGATAAAATCGCTCACTTCTGTTGGATTATGTGGTATAGGAAAAGTCTTAATCAAGAGGTGTGCGAAGTTAAACGGTTGAAAATGTAGGTGGTGGAAACAAAAAATTGCATTTACCTTGATATAGATCAATTTTATGCCTTTCAGGTGGCAATCACCATTTACATAGCAAAACAAAGATTGAAATAACAACGTTTAAGTGATGATAAGCTGATTCTGAACTTATGGAATTACCCAGGGAACTGTTCATTACTTTTCAGGAGCGTTTTTATGGTCATTGCAACTCGTAAGCCTCTGTGCAACAAACGCTGGGCCGCCAGCCCGGCCTCTCAGGATCTTCAGTTGACCCAGCTGCGTCACCCCTGGGTCGCCACCACCGCCAGCTGCAAAAGTAAAAAAGGCTGGAAGCGCCGCGGTTAACGGCTAATCCACTTCCCCGGACACCACGCCCCGGTTGCGTTAATGCCACGACCGGGGTTTTGCTGTGATCGGTGTTCTGCGCGAAGGTCACACCGGGCGCAGGCAGTAGCCTGAGGCGGTATTCTCCACGCTGGCGAATCCCGGCAGGCCAAGATGCATACCGCCGACGAGCCACCGCTCGCTGGCGGCCTGGCGCAGGAGACTTTCCCGTGTACGCCGCGCCTGGTCAGGATCGACGTCAAAGGCCACCGATGCCTCTGGCCGGGCGCTCTGGATCGAGGGAAAGTGGACGATATCCCCCCAGATCAGCAGCGACGTTCCGCCCGCCTCGAGGCGATATCCGGTATGCCCCGGCGTATGGCCGGGCAGGGGACATGGTCGGATCCCGGCGATCCGCTCATTTTCATCGATAGCACGAATTTGCGTCGCGCAGATCGCCATTACGCGCCGGACGAGCAGCACGTTGCGTTGTCCACGCTCGCTGGCGTTGTCCAGTGTCGACGGCGCCAGCCAGTAAGCGCTTTCCCGCGAGGGCAGGAACACCGTGGCGTTGGGATAAGCCGGTGTACCGGCGGCGGTCAGCAGGCCGCCGATATGGTCCGGGTGCGCGTGGGTGAGGAGGATGGTGTCAATGTCCTCAGGGCGGACGCCGAGCAGCGCCAGATTGGCGATAAGCGCGCCGCCGACGCCGTTGGCCCCGCCGGTGCCGGTATCCACCAGCACCGTGTGCCCGCGTCCGCGGATCAGGTAAGCGCCGATCTCGATGGTTTCCGGCGAGATTACTCCGGCCTGGCGCTGCAGACGCGCCGCCTCTTCAGGGGCAATCCCCGCCAGTAACGTCAGCGGCGCCGTCATCTGGCCATCACTGATGGCGCTTATCGTCAGGTCGCCTGCTGTCAGGGAATAAAAGGGAGCTGGTGTCATGTTGACCTCACGCTTGCTCCGCCGGGTGACGCAACCGGGCGGTAATGGGCTGATAGACAAAGACGGCGGCCGTGGCGGCGTGGTGATGCAGGTCGTCACGCGGGACGATGGCGGCATAGCGGGTATGCCGGGTGGCCAGACCGCCGGGCTGCAGGACGACCGGCGCAGCGACGGGCAGGGCTTCCGCGGTATCGCTCAGCAGCAGCACCTCGTCCGGAGCAACCTCCCGCAGCGCGTTAGTTGTGAGATAGAGGTGGCGATGCCAGTCGGCGATCGCCGATTGCCAGCGGGCAAAATGACCGCCGCCGTTGCGGCGATAGGCGTCGCTGTCGATGACGGCGGCATCGCGGATATCGTGTAGCGCCAGGTAGCGAGGGCAGCCCTCGCTGAGCGCGCAGAAGCGCTGCGAGGCATGAAAACCGGGCACCGAGACCAGCGCCGGTAATTTTTCCAGATTGTAAAAGGTATTCCACGCCGCTTCGCTTTGCGGGTCGGTGTAGGCGCATTCGACGACATAGAGCATAGTGACCTCGAGAGACAGATGATTCAGCGCATAAGGCGCTTCAGTGAGTTTCCTTCATCCTATCTGGCGAAAATGGCGCTGAAAAACGATGTTTATTCAAGACTCAGTGATATTCTGTCACTGACTTTCAGTCAGCCCGCACAAGGAGCATTGGCTATGCGTCGTAAAATTCCCAGCAGCGCTGCGCTACTGGCCTTTGAGGCCGCCGCCCGCCACGGCAACTTTGCCCGCGCGGCGGCGGAGCTCGCGTTAACGGAAGGGGCCATCAGCCGGCAGATCGCCCGTCTGGAAGCGCTCCTCGACAGCAAACTATTCGACAGAATCGGGAGCCGGGTACGGCTCAATCCGGCCGGCGCCCGCTATGCCAGACAGGTCCGCGAGATCCTCAGCAGGCTGGAGCGGGAAACCCTAGACGTCAGCGGGATGCCGGCCGATGGCCGCAGTCTGGAGATCGCCGTGCTCCCCACCTTCGCCAGCCGCTGGCTCATCCCCCGCCTCGGGCAGTTCACGGCGCAGCATCCGCATATCGTGGTCAATATCGCCGCTCGCAGCGACCCCTTCATTCTGCCGGGCAGCGGATTTGATGCGGCTATCCATTTTGATCACCCGGCGTGGACCGGAATGGATGTGACGTTTTTGTTTGCGGAGTATCTGCTGCCGGTCTGTCATGCTGCGCTGCTGACGGATAACGATCTCCCGGGGCTGCTGAATCGGCTGCCGCGCATTCATCGGCGGCAAAATCCGGATGCCTGGCTGCACTATGCCCGGGAGTGTGGTCTGGCGCTGGATAACCCGGCGCAGGGGCCGCGCTATGATCTGCATGAGATGGCGATCGCTGCGGTACTCAGCCAGCAGGGCGTGGCCCTGGTGCCGAAGATGTATGTGGAGAGCGAGCTGCGTAACGGGACGCTGGTCGCCCCGTGGCCGGGCTCCCCGACGCTGGCCAAGCGCTTCTGCCTGATCAAACCCGGCGGCGGCGAGGGGGAGCCTGCGCTGCAAGCGTTTGAGCGCTGGCTGCAGACGACGATTGCGGCAGGTTAGCTTAAGGCGGGCCCGGGCGTACGCTGCGCCGCCCGCAGGCGGGCATATTTGCCTGGCGATGTCCCGGCATAGCGGGTAAAAGCCACGCTGAACGCGCTGGCCGAGCCATAGCCGAGGCGCTCGGCGATATCCGCCATGCTGATGCCCGGCTCTCCCAGCCACCGCATCGCCAGGGTCATGCGCCAGCTCAACAGATAGCCCATCGGGGTCATTCCGGTCAGGCCGGTAAAGCGTTCAAACAACGTCGAGCGAGACAGCGCGCAGTCGGCGGCCAGGGCGTTGACGGTCCAGCGTCTGGCGGGGGCCTCATGCAGCAGACGGATTGCCTGGGCGATCCGCGGGTCGCTCAGGCCGCGCACCAGGCCTGGGGTGGCGAGTGTTTCGCAGGAGCGGATGGCCTCGATAAACAGCAGCTCAACCATCCGCGCCAGAACGAAAGATTTACCTGCGCGATCCGCCTGGGCTTCCTCTTTCAGCAGTCCGACAAAGGTGGCCAGCCGCGGCTGGTCGCGAACCACCACCAGGGCGGGCAGCAGCGAGGTCAGCAGGCTGGCGTTATCCGAATCGGCAGCGCAGTGGCCAATCAGCGCCAGCATCTCCGCCGGCTGGTCGAGGGCTCCCAGGCGAAAGTGTTCCTCCGCCAGTTTCACCGGGGTGGTCTCCAGCGCCGGTGAAGGCGGCGGGGTCAGGCTGGTAAGCGCGAAGCGGTACGCCGCCGGGATCAGCATAAAATCCCCGGCGCGCAGGGTCTGCGGCGGATGCTGGTCTATTTCCAGCCGACAGCCTCCTTCCAGCACCACGCCATAGAACGACATGCCTTGGTCCGAGCGAATGACGCGCCATTCTCCCGCCCCCTCAATGGTTTTGGTCAGCACCGCTCTGAGATTTAGCATCGCAATGATTTCCGCCAGCGGGTCGCTCATTTCCGGACTCCTGCTAAAGAATGATGGATTATTGACCCTATATCGTCCGGAGCGGGCTGTCTATGATGAAAAGGAAGAAGCCAATCGGAGACAGAGAGATGCAAACGATTATGATCACCGGCTGTTCATCGGGTTTTGGCCTGGAGACGGCGCGTTATTTTCTTGAACAGGGCTGGAAGGTTATCGCCACGATGCGGGTTCTGCGAGAGGATCTGTTGCCAGCCAGCGACCGTCTGCGGCTGGTGCGCCTTGACGTCACCTCAGCGCAGAGTATCGCCGAGGCGATTGCCGAGGCCGGAGAGATTGACGTTCTGGTCAATAACGCCGGAGTGGGGATGCTAAACGCCCTGGAGGGGGCATCGCACGAGGCGATAGCGAACCTGTTTGCCACCAATACTCTTGGGACTATCGCCATGACCCAGGCGGTACTTCCCCGGTTCAGAGCGCGCCGTAGCGGGACGATCGTGAATATCACCTCGGCGGTCACCCTACCGCCGATGCCCCTGCTGGCGGTCTATACCGCGAGTAAGGCGGCGGTGAACGCCTTCACGGCGTCCCTGGCGCTGGAGCTGCGGCCCTTCAATATTCGCGTCGGGGTGATCCTGCCGGGACGCGATCCCCAAACCCGCTTCGGGGAAAACGCGCGTCGAACGATGGGCCAGCTCCCGGAGAGCTATGCGGCGCTCGGCCAGCAGATCCTCGACAGCATCCAGGAAAACGCCAGCGTGACGCGGGCTGTCGATGTGGCTCAGGCCGTCTGGCGAATGGTGAACGATCCTGATGCCCCTTCGCGGCTGCCGGCAGGGGAAGATGCCCTGGCGATGGCGCAGGCCAGTCGGAGTCGCGAATAATCGGCTTTAGCTTTGTCGCTGGCAGGGTTCAATAACGTTCAGGCGGGAAGCGCAGAAGGCGTGCGTTTTCCGGTCAAGATGCTGCAGGGTAATGTTGAGAGGGAATGATAAGAAACAAGATTGGTGCGTCTGAATGGACTCGAACCATCGACCCCCACCATGTCAAGGTGGTGCTCTAACCAACTGAGCTACAGACGCATTATGGTGCGTTTAATTGGACTCGAACCAACGACCCCCACCATGTCAAGGTGGTGCTCTAACCAACTGAGCTACGAACGCAATGTTGTGGTGACAACGGGGACGCATATTAGCGGCAGGCAGGGGATGTGGCAAGAGGTAAACGTCACTTTTCTTGTACATTGCTTGCGATTGCGGATCTTTTACCCATTCCGGCGATACTTTACTGAACCACAAGGATATTTCTTCGCCAGCAGGCGCCTCGCCTCTCTTTTCTCCGCGGGTCTCAACCTGCGCACAAAGGTTGCCGTTGTGTTAAATTATCGCCCACCAGAAGAGAGGAGTAATAACGAAGATGAAATCGATAGGTATTTTCTGCGGTTCTTCTGCTGGCGAACATCCGCTGTATCTCGACACTGCCCGACGGGTTGGCCACACGCTGGCGCAGCAGGGCCTGGCTGTTGTCTATGGCGGCGGCAAAGTTGGCTTGATGGGGGCGGTTGCCGATGCGGCGCTTGAGGCCGGGGGCGTGGTGATTGGCGTGATGCCGCGCGGCCTGGTGGAGCGGGAAATTGCCCATCGCGGATTGACGGAGCTGCATGTGGTTGAGGATATGCACGAACGGAAAACCAAAATGGCGGCGCTGGCCGACGGCTTTATTGCTCTGCCGGGCGGAGCGGGGACGCTGGAAGAAATTTTCGAACAGTGGACCTGGGCGCAGCTGGGCATCCATGAAAAGCCGTGCGCATTTCTGAATATTAAAGGGTATTACGATCCGCTGCAGGCGATGGTCAATAACATGGTGCGGGAAGGGTTTATGCACCCGCGCTACGCGGAGATGCTGCCGTTTGCTGCCTCGGCAGAGGAGATTATCGCCGGTTTTCGCGACTATACGCCGCCGGCGCGTAAATGGGTTCAGCAGCCCGCTATTTAAACATCAAGCGAAGGGTAAACAGCGCGCAGACGATGAGCAGAACCAACAGCAATTCGAAGCGATAGCGTTGCAGCATGATGTCCTCCTGAAAAAAACCGGCGCTATTCAGCGCCGGTTTATCACCTTAACGCTCTGACCGTTATGCCGCCGGTTGTACCGCCGGTTTGGCTGCGTGGTGCGCCGCTTTGTGGTGCTTCTTCGCCGCCTGGGCTTTCTGCGCGGCTGCCGGTTTCGCCGCGGCTTTATGGTGTTTCTTCGCCGCCTGGGCTTTCTGCGCTACAGCCGGTTTTGCTGCGGCTTTATGGTGCTTCTTCGCCGCCTGGGCTTTCTGCGCTACTGCCGGTTTCGCTGCGGCTTTATGGTGTTTCTTCGCTGCCTGGGCTTTCTGTTCGGCTGCCGGTTTCGCCGCCGCTTTATGGTGTTTCTTGTGATGAACGGTGGTGTGGTTGGCTGCGGCAGCCGGGGTGGTGGTCGCGGCATCGGCGGCGAAAGCAACAGATGACAGACCCATAGCAGCGGCAACAACCAGAGCTAATACTTTTTTCATGCTGAAATCCTCGAATTGGTTTCCTGAGTAACCCCACTGCGGGGCTGTTGGCCACACTATATGCATCTCCGGGGCGCTCATCAGTGAGTCTTTGGTGTCGGGGAGTAACGGAATGTACAACGCCGGAACAAAATTGAAGAAAGAAAAAGCCCGCCGGGGTGGCGGGCTTTGGCAGGGTTAGCGCGCGGCGCGCTGTAAGATAGTGCTGGAGGGCTGGCGCTGCAGAAAACGCATCCGCAGCATCATCATAATGGCGGCGGAGGTCAGGCCGATGATAAATCCGCACCAGAAGCCGGCGGGTCCCATGCGGGGGACAATCACGTCGGTCAGCGCCAGCAGGTAGCCGCTGGGCAAACCCAGCACCCAGTACGCGGTAAAGGTGATAAAAAAGATAGACCGCGTATCTTTATAGCCACGCAGGATACCGCTGCCGATCACCTGAATGGAGTCGGAGATCTGGTAGACCGCCGCCAGCAGCATCAGATGAGAGGCCAGCATCACCACCTCAGGGTTATCGTTATACAGCAGGGCAATCTGCTTACGCATCAGCACGGTAAAGATAGCGGTAAACACCGCCAGACAGACGCCCACGCCCACGCCCGTGCGGGCGGAAACCTGGGCATCGATCGTTGAGCCCTGGCCGAGGCGGAAGCCGACGCGAATGGTGACCGCGGCCGCCAGCGACAGCGGCAGAACGAACATCAGCGAGCTGAAGTTCAGCGCAATCTGGTGGCCGGCGACGTCAATGATCCCGAGCGGAGAGACCAGCAGCGCGACGACGGCAAACAGGGTCACTTCGAAGAACAGCGCCAGGGCGATGGGCAGCCCCAGCTGCACCAACCGCAGCAGAACGGCGAAATCGGGGCCGCTGAAGCCCTCGACGCAGCGGATATCGCGCATCGAACGCGCCCGGCGCACCCACCACAGCATGCTGGCGAACATCACCCAGTAAACGGAGGCCGTCGCCACACCGCAGCCGACGCCGCCCAGCTCCGGCATGCCAAAATGGCCATAGATAAAGATGTAGTTCACCGGAATGTTGACCAGTAAACCGATAAAGCCCATGACCATCCCGGGCTTGGTTTTCGCCAGCCCTTCACACTGGTTACGGGCGACCTGGAAGAACAGGTAGCCCGGCGCTCCCCACAGCAGCGCGCGCAGATAGCCAACCGCTTTCTCCGCCAGCAGCGGATCGATGTTGTGCATGGAGCTGATGATATACCCGGCATTCCACAGCACGATCATGATCAGCACCGAGACCAGCCCCGCCAGCCAGAAGCCCTGACGCACCTGCTGCGCGATACGCTCCCGCCGCCCGGAGCCATTGAGCTGCGCCACTACCGGGGTCAGCGCCAGCAGCAGCCCGTGGCCGAAGAGAATGGCCGGTAGCCAGATGGAGGTCCCGATGGCCACCGCGGCCATATCGGTGGCGCTGTAGCCGCCCGCCATCACGGTATCGACAAAACCCATCGCCGTCTGCGCCACTTGCGCAAGAATGACGGGTATAGCCAGAGCTAATAACTGACGCGCTTCAATGAAATACTTCTGCACGTGAACACCTTTGTATTGTTGTTTTTTTGAGACTAAAAAAGCCGCCGTAACTGGCAGCAAGGGGATAAAAATGAGGAAATTCCAGTCTATTGTAGCGAGGATTAGCCATTAAGCCAGTGAAAAAAGAGTCGAGGCACGAAGCGCGCTGGCAACCGCTCAGCCCTCCTGTTATTGTTCCCGATAGCGAAAACGGTAATGATACCGTCATGATTTTCAACAGGAGCCAAACATGTTTACTGGTATTGTTCAGGGAACCGCGAAAGTGGTCTCCATTGATGATAAACCCAATTTTCGCACCCACGTGGTGGAGCTGCCGGCGCATATGCTGGAGGGGCTCGAAACCGGGGCATCGGTAGCCAACAACGGCTGCTGCCTGACGGTGACCGACATCAACGGCGCGCGCATCAGCTTCGATCTGATGAAAGAGACGCTGCGGATTACCAACCTCGGCGATATTCAGGTCGGGGATGAAGTCAATGTCGAGCGGGCGGCGAAATTCAGTGATGAAATCGGCGGGCATTTGATGTCCGGCCATATTATGACCACGGCGGAAATCGTGAAGATCCTCACTTCCGAAAATAACCGTCAGATCTGGTTTAAAGTACAGGATCCGACGCTGATGAAATATATCCTTTATAAAGGATTCATCGGTATCGATGGCATCAGCCTGACGGTAGGCGAGGTGACGGCAACCCGATTCTGCGTGCATCTTATTCCGGAGACGCTGCAGCGGACCACGCTGGGGGCGAAGAAGCTGGGCGACCGCGTCAATATCGAGATCGACCCGCAAACCCAGGCGGTTGTCGATACGGTTGAACGCGTGCTGGCGGCGAAAGAGGTCGCGGCTAAGGTCAGTGAAGCCTGACAAAAAATCCCCCGCCGGTGAGCGGGGGCGTGTTTTTTAACGGGCGACGCGCAGTCCGTGTTCAATCCCGCGCGAGAACACCACCTGCCAGAGCTGAATGTCGCGGGCGCGGAAGGCGCCGGCGCAGGCGTTCAGGTAATAACTGAACATGCGTTTGAAACGCTCAGAATAGTTATCGGCAATTTCCGGCCAGCTGGCGAGGAAACGCTCATACCAGGCCATCAGGGTGGTGTCATAATCGGCGCCGAAGTTGTGCCAGTCTTCCATCACAAAGTGCTTCTCGCTGGCATCGGCGATCTGCCGTACCGAGGGCAGGCAGCCGTTGGGGAAGATATATTTATTGATCCACGGGTCAACGTTATGGTCGGTGACTTTGGAACCGATGGTGTGCAGTAAGAAGCGGCCGTTGGGTTTCAAATTACGATCGGCGACCTCAAAGTAGGTGGCGTAATTTTTGGGACCCACGTGTTCGAACATGCCGACGGAGACGATGCGGTCGAAGCTGTCGTGCAGATCGCGATAATCCTGAAGACGAATATCCACGTCAAGGCCATCGCAGCGCGCCTGGGCCATCTTTTGCTGTTCGGCGGAGATGGTCACGCCGACAACGCTCACCTGGTAATTCCGCGCCATATATTCGGCAAGACCGCCCCAGCCGCAGCCGATATCCAGCACTCGCATGCCTGGCTCGAGCTCCAGCTTACGGCAGATGAGATCCAGCTTATCCTGCTGCGCGGCTTCGAGGGTCTGCGCCTCTTTCCAGTACCCGCAGGAATATTGCATGTAGGGATCCAGCATCCGGCTGAAAAGATCGTTGCCGAGGTCATAGTGCTCTTTGCCGACGATCCAGGCGCGTTTTTTACTTTGCAGGTTAAACAGGCGAGCGCCTGCGATGCGGAGTGTGTCTTTGAAATGGTGAGGGAGTTGTTTTTCCAGCCCGGCGCGGAGCACTTTATGGAAGAATATATCCAGACGCTCGCAGTCCCACCAGCCGTCCATATAGCTTTCGCCTAAACCCAGCGACCCCTCCTGCAATACGCGTTTAAAAAAAAGAGGGTTTTTAATCCGCAGGTCTGACGGCGCGGAGCCATTGATTTCAATTCCCGCACGGCCCAACAATTCAGCTGCAATCCGGTACCAGTCATCATTTGGTACACTTACTTCTTCTATACACGATGAACTCATAGCTTCTCCATCACGCCCAAGTGATCAGAACCTTAAAACAGCGTAGACGCTTTTTTGGCTTTGTGAGAAATCTCACGGATAATCCGTGAAGTCGCTATCCGACGTAGAACAGAGGAAGGGAGATAACCCTTGCCGAAAGGCCTTCCATGGTGAAACGGAGGCATCCTGCATCCGTTAATCTGTTAAATATTTTTTATTTATGTGAACCCGGATCCAGTATAGGACGCTAAGTACTGGCTTTCAATAAAAATATCTTAGCGTGCTAACCACTGGTCCGGGCTCTGGCGACGGGCGTCAGGCGTGGGAAGAGTGGGCCGCCAGCGCTGGCGTCTGCTGCAGGCGATAACCCACTCCGGCTAACAAAATAGAGACCAGCATCACGCTGGTGGTGGTCAGCAGCGGCGTGGCGATCAGCGCGGAGACTAGCAGGCTGGTCAGGAAGCACAGGCCAAGCTGGAGGGTGTTCTGCAGCGCCGCCGCGCGGCCGGTTGCCTGCGGGAAAGGCTTCAGCGCCTGAGCGACCACGATGGGGTAGATCCCGCCGTTGACCACCGCCATCAGGCAGAACGGGATCATTAACGCCACCAGCGAGGCATGCGTTTGCAGACCCACCAGCCAGGTGGCGGCGACGCTGACGGCGAAGACCACCAGCAGCCACGGGAGCATCTGTTGTCCGGACCATTTTTGCAGCAGCGCGCGACAGCCATAGCCGCCCACCAGAAAAGCGATGGTCTGCGGGATATAGCTCAGGCCGATGGCGGTCGGGCCGTAGCCCATCTCATGAAGGATAAACGGCGAACCGGTAAGCCAGGCGAAGAAGCTGGCGGAACAGGCGGCGTAGATCAGGACGTTGCCGCTGTATTCCCGGGAGCGCAGCAGCGCGAGAAAAGTGATTTTCTTTTCAGCCACTGTGGCCGACTTAGCGGCGGCCTTCAGGCGCAGGGCAGGCAGCATCAGCAGCAGAGTGATGGCAAACAAGGTGGCGAAGATGGCTTGCCACTCGAAGTGCACCAGCAGCCAGCTGCCCAGCAGCGGAGCCAGCGCAGGGGACAGTCCTACCAGCGGCATAATAGTGGCGAAGATGCGGTTGGTGCGCTGGGCGGGATAGAAATCGGTCACCATCGCCTGCCAGGTGACCGCCGCGGCGCAGACGCCAATCGCCTGCAGAAAACGCAGCGCCAGCATCAGCGTGGCGTTTTGCACCCACAGCATTCCCAGGCAGCCTACCGCGAAAATCGCCAGGCCGCTCAGCAGCACCGGTTTGCGCCCGTAGCGGTCTGAGAGCGGCCCCCAGAAGAGCTGGCCCAGCGCGAAGCCGGCGAGGAACAGGCTCAGGCTGGCGCTAATGGATGCGGCGGAGGTGTCGAGATCCTGCTGCATGGCGGCAAATGCCGGCAGGTACATATCGGTGGCCAGAAAGCCCAGCACGCTCAGGCCGGCCAGCCAGACTAAAAATCCTTTCCCAGGTTGTGACATAACGTTCTCATTTTTGGAGTACAGGTACGATGCCGCAGAGTGTAGGGAGTGCATTGTGGCTTGTGAAACGCTAATATTTGTCACATGCATTCAAAAATTTTGCAGGCAGAAAATGTGGTCTGAATACTCTCTGGAAGTGGTTGATGCCGTTGCCCGTAACGGCAGCTTTAGCGCGGCGGCGCAGGAGCTCCATCGGGTGCCTTCCGCCGTCAGCTATACCGTGCGTCAGCTCGAAGAGTGGCTGGCCGTCCCGCTGTTTGAGCGCCGTCATCGTGATGTGGAGCTGACCCCCGCCGGGGTCTGGTTTTTACAGGAAGGGCGCTCTGTTATCAAAAAAATGCAGATCACCCGCCAGCAGTGCCAGCAAATTGCCAACGGCTGGCGCGGGCAGTTGTCGATCGCGGTGGACGATATCGTGAAACCCGCGCGGATGCGCCAGATGATCGTGGATTTCTATCGCCATTTTCCCGACGTCGAGCTGATCGTTTTTCAGGAAGTGTTCAATGGGGTATGGGATGCGCTGGCCGACGGCCGCGTGGAGCTGGCGATTGGCGCAACGCGCTCTATTCCGGTTGGGGGCCGCTATGCGTTCCGCGATATGGGGATGCTGAGCTGGGACTGCGTGGTGGCGAGCGATCACCCGCTGGCGAAGATGGCGGGGCCGCTGAGCGACGATGTCCTGCGCAACTGGCCGTCGCTGGTGCGGGAAGATACCTCGCGTTCGTTGCCCAAACGGACAACGTGGCTGCTGGATAACCAGAAGAGGGTGGTGGTCCCCGACTGGGAATCGTCGGCAACCTGTCTGTCGGCAGGGCTCTGCGTCGGCATGGTGCCAAGCCATTTCGCCCGGCCATGGGTGGATCGCGGCGAGTGGACCGCGCTGGCGCTGGAAAATCCGTTTCCGGATGCGGCCTGCTGTCTGACCTGGCAGCAGAATGATGCTTCACCGGCGTTAAACTGGATGCTGGACTACCTGGGGGACAGCGACACGCTGAATAGGGAGTGGCTGCGGGCGCCGGAGTGATCCGCGCCCGCCAGTGCTTTAGCGACGATAGTCGACAAACGGGCCATCCGCCACCGAGCGGCGTTCGACCAGCCGAGGGTGCACTTCAATAGACTGCGACTCTTCGCGCTTGTTGACGATACGATCCAACAGCATATTGAACGCGGCTTCGCCCAGCGAATCCTTCGGCTGATGAATGGTGGTTAACGCCGGGCTGAAATAGCGGGCGTTGCGCACATTATCATAACCGATCAGCGAAATGTCCTGCGGCACGCGCAGCCCCATTTCATCCGCGGCGCAGATAGCGCCCATCGCCATAATGTCGCCGCCGCAGAAGACCGCCGTTGGACGGTGTTGTTGGCTCAGGATCTGCTGCATGGCGCGGTAGCCGGACTCCGGCTCGAAGTCGCCCTGTACAATCCAGTTTTCCGGCACGCTGATATGCGCCTCTTTCATCGCCTGCATGAAGCCGGCCAGTCGCCCCGCGCCGGTGTTGCGCTCCAGCGGGCCCGGGATCACGCCGATTTCGCGGTGACCGCGTTCAATCAGGTAACGTCCGGCGATATACCCGCCCTGGAAGGCGTTATCGATTACCGCATCGGTAAAGTCGGCTTTTGCTTCGCCCCAGTCCATCACCACCATCGGAATATGGCGATACTCTTCCAGCATGCTCAGGACGGAATCAGGGTATTCGGAACACATCACCAGCAGACCGTCGACGCGTTTTTGCGCCATCATCGACAGATAGGCCCGCTGTTTTTCCGGGTCGTTCCAGGCGTTGCCGAGGATCAGGGTGTAGCCCTTCTGGAAGCAGCTCTTTTCAACGGACTCAATGATTTCAGCGAAATAGGCGGCTTCGCTACTGGTCGCCAGCAGGCCAATCGATTTTGTATGATTGACTTTCAGGCTGCGGGCCACGGCGCTCGGCGAGTAGTGCAGCTCTTTAATCGCCGCCCATACCGCATTGCGCGTCTCTTCGGCAACGAAACGGGTTTTGTTAATTACATGTGATACAGTTGTAGTGGAAACGTTTGCGCGCTTCGCTACATCTTTAATAGTTGCCATTACATCTCACTCCATGCCTTGACCTGATCGCCTGATCATCGATACGTAAACGTTTGCCTACACACACCCTGAATACAATTTTCAACATTGCATCACGTCGGGAAAACGACACAGAACGACAGGAAGGGGTCAATGGCCGATACGCTTTTAAATTAGCGTGGGATTTTGTCCGATCTTGGGGCAAAGTGGAAGAGCAAAAATGTGCATCGCCCTAAATCCCGGAAGATTTTTGCGATTTTTTGTGCAAAAATGAGCAAGCTCACTTTTGGTGTGGGGATAACAAGAGGGAAAAATGATGGATACCAATTTAAAGTTTTCGCTGATCACCACGATTATTGCCCTCGGCGTGATCGTCGCATTCAGCCTGACCGCCATACTGCACTAATGTTCCGATGAGGGAGGAGCGCGGCTTCCTCCCCGTATCCCGCCATTATTATCAATTCTGCAAAAATCTTTTGTCATTTCGTTCACTTTTGTTTTTTTGTGATTGATGTCATGCTTTTGGCTTCTGATGTTACGCCGTCCTCCCTGACGGTCTGATGGAGTCATTGAATGAAAATCAACTTTCCTTTACTCGCGCTGGCGATCGGCGCCTTTGGCATTGGGACTACCGAGTTCTCCCCGATGGGATTGCTGCCGGTGATTGCCAAGGGCGTGGACGTCTCGATACCGGTAGCGGGAATGCTGATCAGTGCGTATGCCATCGGCGTCATGGTCGGCGCGCCGCTGATGACCCTGCTGCTGTCCCATCGCGCCCGACGCAATGCGCTGATTTTTCTGATGGGGATCTTCACCGTCGGCAACCTGCTGTCATCCATTGCGCCGGATTACACCACGCTGCTGCTGTCGCGCATTATTACCAGCCTCAACCACGGCGCCTTTTTTGGCCTGGGGTCGGTGGTGGCGGCCAGCGTGGTGCCCAAGCACAAGCAGGCCAGCGCGGTGGCCACCATGTTTATGGGCCTCACCATCGCTAATATCGGCGGCGTGCCTGCCGCGACCTGGCTTGGAGAAACCATCGGCTGGCGGATGTCCTTCCTCGCCACCGCGGGGTTAGGCCTGCTGGCGATGGTGAGCCTGTGGTTCTCCCTGCCGAAGGGCAGCGCGGGCGAACGGCCGGATGTCAAACAAGAGCTTTCGGTCCTGTTACGGCCGCAGGTGCTTTCTGCCTTACTGACCACCGTGCTGGGCGCCGGGGCGATGTTTACGCTGTATACCTACATTTCGCCGGTACTGAATTCGCTGACCCATGCTTCATCGCTGTTTATCACCGCGATGCTGGTGCTGATTGGAGTTGGTTTTTCGCTGGGCAACTATCTGGGCGGCAAATTCGCCGACCGGTCGGTCTCCCGCACGCTGAAAGGCTTTCTGCTGCTGCTGATGGCGATCATGCTGGCGATACCGCTGCTGGCGCAATCCCAGGCGGGGGCGGCCATCAGTATGATCGTCTGGGGCGCAGCCACCTTTGCGGTAGTGCCGCCGCTGCAGATGCGAGTGATGCGCGTGGCGCATGAGGCGCCGGGTCTCTCTTCTTCGGTGAATATCGGGGCGTTCAACCTGGGCAACGCGCTGGGCGCCGCCGCCGGCGGTGCGGTGATCTCCGGCGGACTGGGATATGCGTTTGTGCCGGTAATGGGCGCGATTATTGCCGGTCTGGCGTTGCTGCTGGTCTGGTTTAGCGGACGAGCGCAGCCGGAGGAGGCCTTTGCCAGCCAGTCATAAACGGTGGGGAAGGGTGTAAAAAAAACCGCAGCAGGGGTCACTCTGCTGCGGTTTGTCGTTTATGCGGCCAGGTTAGCGGCAACAAACTTCCAGTTAACCAGCGCCCAGAAGTGGTCCAGATAGCTTGGACGGGCGTTGCGGTAGTCGATGTAGTAAGCATGTTCCCAGACGTCAACGGTCAGCAGCGGCTTCGCGTCGGTGGTCAGCGGGGTACCCGCGTTGCTGGTGGAGACGATAGCCAGGCTGCCGTCGGCATTTTTAACCAGCCAGGTCCAGCCAGCGCCAAAGTTTTTCGCCGCGGCGTCGGTAAATTTGGCCTTAAACTCTGCGAAGCTGCCGAAGGATTTGGCAATCGCGGCCGCCAGCTCGCCTTCCGGTTCGCCGCCGGCGTTCGGCGCCAGGCAGTTCCAGTAGAAGGTGTGGTTCCAGACCTGCGCCGCGTTGTTGAAAACGCCGCCTTCAGAGGTGCGCACGATCTCTTCGAGCGATTGACCTTCGAACGCGGTGCCTTTGATCAGGTTGTTGAGGTTAGTGACATACGCCTGGTGGTGTTTACCGTAGTGGTATTCCAGGGTTTCTGCGGAAATGTGCGGCGCCAGGGCGTCTTTTGCATATGGTAATGCAGGTAATTCAAACGACATTGCTACTCTCCTTATAACTTTTTTGTTTTATCTCACATTGACAAGATGAGGTTTTCACCTGAATCGCGTTCTCACCGCCCGACGCTGTCGCGTCCCGGGCCTGTTATTGTATTGAGAATGTTAACATTTGCCGCAGGCAGTGAAAAGCCTTACAACGATAAAGGCTATTATCGCCGGCGCAATTGCCGAAGGCTTAACCGTTTTCTGCGGAGCGGCGCGTTAAGACGCCCGCAGATGTTGCAAAAATGTATAAGTAAAAGGAGGCTGGGTCTCCAGCCTCTCGCCGCGATGGTTAATTTCTCAGCAGGCCATCTGAAGCCCCCCGCAGCGCAAACGACTGAGTGAAAATAATCATTTTAAATCAAATAATTAATGACGATATGCTTTCAGGTAATCGCCGCTATGCCAATAATTCATTGTCTATTTTGATATTTGTATGACAAATATAGCCGCCGGCAGCAATTTCCACAGGATGGCTACGATGGCAAAAACAGATGAAGTGGTAAGCCCGAAAATGATCCCGGTCGTGCAGGGGATCGTTGACTGGATCGAAGAACATATTTTTGACACCCTGCCGGTAAGCGCGATAGCGAAAAAGTCCGGCTACTCGCACTGGTATTTCCAGCGGCAATTCGCCATGGTGACCGGCTGCACGCTGGCGAGCTACGTCAGCCGCCGGAAGATGACCATCGCGACAATCTACTTAACGCAGACCGAGGCCTCCATGCAGAGTATTTCCCAACGTCTGGGGTACGACGGGCAGGCGGCGTTCTGCCGTACCTTTCACCGTCACTTTGGCATGTCGCCCACCCGCTATCGTCGGGAAGCGCCGGTCACAGAGGCGAATATGCAGTTTCCCCTGACGGTGGGGGCGGAGAACGCGCAGGTGAAGAGGGCTGCCGCCGTAGCGGCAGACCGGGATCAACGAATGGTTTTCGGGGTCATGACGCGACGGGCGCCGACGTAATGACGTACCCAGTAATCTTCGCTCAGGGAGGTGATTTGAATATCGCGCCCCGTGCGCGGGGACTGAATGAATTTCCCGTTGCCGACGTAAACGCCAACGTGGTCGGCAGTGCCGCGTCCGCGGGTGCGGAAGAAGACCAGGTCGCCGCTCTGCAGTTCGTCACGATCGACCGGACGCGCATCGCGCAGGTGGTACATTTCATTGGCGGTACGCGGGATATGAATCTTGACCAGATCTTTGTAGGCGTAATAGACCAGCCCGCTGCAGTCGAACCCGGTGCGCGGCGAGGTGCCGCCCCAGCGATACGGTTTACCCAGCTGGCCCATCAGTTTGTTCATGGCGGTACTCTGCGCTTTTTGCACCCGGACCTTATGCGCGTCGGCGATCGTCAGATTCGCTTCGCTGGCCTCAGGTTTACAGCGTTTTTTATAGCCCTTACGCACCACGCATTTGCTTTTGACGCTGTTCAGCGCCAGGGCCGGCTCGGCGCTGGCGGCCACCGTTTTTGCGCACTGCTTTTTATACCCTTTACGCAGCACGCATTTTTTCGTGGCGCCGGCGGCCTGACGATGAAGCGCGGTTTGGCTTGCTGCGGTAGAGCGGGTAGGGAGCCGGGTGCTCGAGGATTTTTTACTGGTGGTTTTAGCGGTGGTTTTACTTTTTTGACTGGTTGCTTTTTTCTTGCGCTCTGAGCCGCTTTTCGCGGGCAACGCCTTCGGCGAGGCGGAGGCGTGCGTATGCCCTGAAGCCTGAGCCAGTGGCGTGAATGAGATAGATGTGAACAGTAATGCACAGAGCGATATCGCGATTTTGTTTAGCCGCGCCACTGAGCAATCCCCTGATTAATTACAGACATGTACAAATGCCTGACGATGAATGACAAACCGGAACGATTCTAAAGCATAAAAACCCGGAAAGTTAATATTCTTTTGTATCAAAAATGTCGATTGGTTAACGATTGCAAGAAAACGCGTCAGACATTGACCGCCTCGCACAGAAAATGCGCAACGCGCGCCTGCCCGCGACGGCAAAATGATATTTTTAAGGCAACTTCGCGCAACAGAAGATAAAATATGAATAGTGAAAAAAATGTTATTATCGGTCCTGCACTCGGGACGCTACAATGACAAGTTACTGCCGTAGAAAGAAGTTTAAGGAAGCACGACAATGAGCTCGACTTTAGAAAAGATCCAACGCCAAATCGCTGAAAACCCGATCCTGCTGTACATGAAAGGTTCGCCGAAGCTGCCAAGCTGCGGTTTCTCCGCTCAGGCCGTTCAGGCGCTGTCCGCCTGTGGCGAACGTTTTGCTTACGTTGATATCCTGCAGAACCCGGATATCCGCGCCGAGCTGCCAAAATATGCCAATTGGCCGACCTTCCCGCAGCTGTGGGTGGACGGTGAACTGGTGGGCGGCTGCGATATCGTCATCGAGATGTACCAGCGCGGTGAACTGCAGCAGCTGATCAAAGAGACAGCGGCGAAATACCACACTGACGAGCCGAAAGCGGAATAATTCCCGCGGTCAGTAAAAAAGCGACTTCCTGGAAGTCGCTTTTTTTATCACTCCGGCGTCGCCACCGGCAGCGGCCAGCCGCCCAGACGCTTCCAGCGGTTCACTATCTCGCAAAACAGCTGTGCCGTCTGCTCGGTATCGTAGAGGGCGGAGTGGGCCTGCGCGCCGTCGAACGGCATACCCGCGGCAATACAAGCTTTCGACAATACCGTCTGGCCCAGCGCCAGCCCGCTCAGCGCGGCGGTGTCGAAGGTGACAAACGGATGGAACGGGTTGCGTTTTAGCCCCGCCCGTTCGGCGGCGGCCATGGTGAAGCTGTGGTCAAATGTGGCGTTGTGCGCCACCATGATAGCCCGACTGCAGTCGCTCTCTTTCATCCCTTTGCGTACCATTTTGAAGATGGCATGCAGAGCGTCGTATTCGCTAACGGCGCCGCGCTCAGGATCGTGCGGGTTAATCCCGTTAAAGGCCAGCGCTTCGGGCTGAAGATTTGCGCCCTCGAAAGGTTCAACATGGAAATGCAGCGTTTCATCGGGCATCAGCCAGCCTTGCTCATCCATCTTCAACGTAATGGCGGCGATCTCCAGCAGGGCGTCGGTTTTGGCATTAAATCCTGCGGTTTCAACATCAATCACCACTGGATAAAAACCGCGGAAACGGTCGCACAGACCATTCAGTTGAGCGTTCTCGGACATCAGATTCTCTTAGCTGGAAAAAAGTAGCGCGCATTATGGCAAATTTTGCCACGGCTTGCAGCAGGCAGGGGTGAAAACAACGGGCGCCGCAGCGCCCGGGCGAACGAGGATAATGAAGTCGCTATGGTCGGGGGGTTAGTTGCCCAGCCCTTTGCCGGCGTCTTTCTCTTCAATCAGCTCGATTTTGTAACCGTCAGGATCTTCCACGAAGGCGATAACGGTGCTGCCGCCTTTTACCGGCCCGGCTTCGCGGGTAACGTTGCCCCCGTTCTGGCGGATCCGCTCGCAGGCTTCGGCGGCGTTGTCGACGCTCAGCGCGATGTGACCGTAGGCGGTGCCCAGCTCATAGCTGTCCACGCCCCAGTTGTAGGTCAGTTCGATCACCGCGGTATCGCTCTCTTCGCCGTAGCCGACGAAGGCGAGGGAGTATTTGTACTCCGGGTTTTCGCTGGTGCGCAGCAGCTTCATGCCCAAAACATTGGTATAGAAGTCGATAGAACGTTGCAGGTCGCCAACGCGCAGCATGGTGTGGAGTAAGCGCATAATGTCCCCTATGCAGTTTATTTGATAGATCAGAGCCTTGAGTATAGCGGCGATACGTCGCCGCTATCAATGGAGGGATTACAGCGTAGGATAATCGGTGTAGCCTTCCGCGCCGCCGCCGTAGAAGGACTCCGGGCGCTGCGGGTTGAGCGCCGCTTTTTTCTGCAGGCGGGCCACCAGATCCGGGTTGGCGATGTAATCGCGGCCAAAGGCCACGGCATCAATCAGCCCTTTGCTGATCAGGTCGTTGGCTTTTTCAACGGTGTAGGCGCCAGCGCCAATGATCACGCCCGGGAAGCGGTCGCGAACTTTCTGACGGAAGGCTTCGCTGTACGGCTTGCCGCCCGCCCAGTCCGGCTCGGACATGTGCAGATAGGCGATACCGCGTTTCGCCAGCTCGCTAATCAGATACAGCGCGTCTTCTTCTTCGTTCGGGCCATTATCTACATTCTGGAAGCTGCCAATCGGCGACACGCGGATGCCAATCCGGTCGGCGCTCCACTCTTTGCTCACGGCGTCAACCACTTCCAGCACCAGACGGGCGCGGTTTTCCACGCTGCCGCCATACTGGTCGGTACGCTGGTTTGCCGACGGCGAGAGGAACTGGTGCAGCAGATAGCCGTGAGCCGAGTGCAGTTCAACCAGATCGAAACCGGCGTCACGGGCATTGCCCACCGCCTGACGGAAATCATCGACGATCCCCGGGATCTCTTCGGTTTCCAGAGCGCGAGGCATCGAGGTGTCGGCGCGGATGGCGTGGCCGTTTTCGTCGCGCAGCGAGGTGCGGGTGCCGGCGCTCAGCGCAGACGGCGCTACCGGGGCGGCGCCGCCGGGCTGCAGGCTGCTATGGGAAATTCGCCCGGTATGCCACAGCTGCACGGCGATATGGCCGTTTTCCGCGTGAACGCCGGCGGTGATTTTCTGCCAGGCGGCAATCTGCTCCGGGCTGTGCAGCCCTGGCGCGCCGGCATAGCCTTTGGCCTGGGCGGAAATCTGCGTCGCTTCGCTGATGATCAGCCCGGAGCTGGCGCGCTGACGGTAATATTCGCCCATCAGCGGGGTAGGGATATCGCCCGGCTCGATGCTGCGCAGACGCGTCAGTGGAGCCATAAATACGCGATTAGGGACGGTGACGGCACCGACTTTCAACGGGGTGAATAATTTTGATTCCGACATAATGACTCCTGAGTAGACCGGTCGTCTAGGAACTGATGAAAAAAACGCCTGTTAAACAGCAGGCGCCGCAATAATCTGTTTCGCGTGGGCGAGGGCGCTCTCCAGCGGCGTTGCGCTACGCGTTATTTTGGCCTGCAGGTTGGCGCCGAGCCACAGGGAATAGAGCACCTGCGACAGGGTCATGGCCTCGCCGTTAAATGTCAGACTGCCTTCCTGACGTCCTTTCTCCAGCGCGTCGCCCAGCAGGGCGATGATCTGGCTGGCGCCGTGGTCCATGGCGGTGCGCATGTCTTCCGACAGATCGCAGACCTCTGCCGACAGCTTGACGGTAAGACACCCGCTAATAATTCCCTGCTGGTAAAACTGATTCAGCGTGTGCTGATAGTAGGCCAGCAGCCGATCGCGATAGTTGCCGTCGCCATGGGCGAAGTGCTCGACCAGGCGCTGCAGATATCCGGCGAAATGGTTTTCCAGCAAGGCGACGCCGAAGGCTTCTTTAGAGCGAAAGTAATGATAGAAAGAGCCCTTGGGCACTTCCGCCGTCTTCAGGAGTTCGCTCAAGCCCATGCCGGTAAAACCGCGATGCATGCAAAGCCGCTCGCCGGTGGCCAGAATATGTTCTCGGGTATCGCAATCGCTGTGTCTGTTCATGGGGCACACTGTAGTAGACCGATTGGTCTAATGCAAGACCCGGCGCAAAAATGTTAGCTGGCGCAGCACGTAGTGAACAAAATTTGCGTCAGCGCGGGGAAACGTCTTCAATGAAAGGAGATGAGGGGACAGGAGGCGTGTGGTGGCAGAGCAGTTAGAGTTTTTCCCGGTGCAGAGCCCGTGCCGGGGAATTTGTCAGACCGATGAGCGCGGCTACTGTCGCGGCTGTTTCCGTAGCCGTGAGGAACGTTTTAACTGGCAAACGATGAGCGATGCGCAGAAACAGGAGGTATTGCGTCTGTGCCGTCAACGCCTGCTGCGCAAAATCCGCGCAAACAGGCCAGAGGCGGCGGAAGAACCGCAGCAACCCTCACTGTTTTAAGCCAAAAATTACGTATACTCAGAGCACTTTTTTATTGAGGAAGCGGTTATGGTTCAGCGTATTGCTATGGCTCCCCAGGGGCCGGAATTTTCGCGTTTTGTGATGGGCTACTGGCGTCTGATGGACTGGAAAATGTCGCCAGGCGAGCTGGTCGGCTTTATCGAACAGCATCTCGATTTAGGCATTACCACCGTCGATCACGCCGATATCTATGGTGATTACCAGTGCGAATCCGCCTTTGGTGAAGCCCTGAAGCTGGCGCCGCATCTGCGTAGCCGAATGGAAATTGTCAGCAAATGCGGCATTGCCACCCGGGCGCGCGCTGAAAACACCATCGGTCACTACATTACCGACCGGGACCACATCGTGCTCAGCGCTGAGCAATCGCTGCGTAATCTGGCGACGGACCATCTCGATCTGCTGCTGATCCACCGGCCGGATCCGCTGATGGACGCGGACGAGGTGGCTGAAGCCTTCCTCGCGCTGCATCACAGCGGCAAAGTACGTCATTTCGGCGTCTCGAACTTTACCCCTGCCCAGTTCACCCTCCTGCAGTCGCGCCTGCCGTTTACGCTTGCTACCAACCAGGTGGAGATCTCGCCGGTGCATCAGCCGTTGCTGCTCGACGGTACCCTCGATCAGCTGCAGCAGCTGCGTATTCGCCCGATGGCCTGGTCCTGCCTCGGCGGCGGCCGCCTGTTTAATGAAGAGGGCTTTCAGCCGCTGCGCGACGAGCTGGCCCAGGTGGCCCACGAGCTTAACGCCGACAGCATCGAGCAGGTGGTTTATGCCTGGGTGCTGCGCCTGCCATCGCAACCGCTGCCGATTATCGGCTCGGGCAAAATTGAGCGCGTGCGCTCGGCGATTGTGGCTGAAAAGCTGAGTATGACCCGCCAGCAGTGGTTCCGTATCCGCAAAGCCGCGCTCGGTTACGACGTGCCATAACCGGCATTTCGCCTCCGGAAACCTGTTCCTGGTTTACACTTAACAGGGAGACAGCCATCCGGAGGTGTTATGCAACGATGTATTCTCGCTATCCTTTCCCTCGCATTTTGCGCTGGCGCGCAGGCCGTTAGTGAAGATGTGCAACTTAATCTCGTGACCAGCCAGGGCGTTGGTCAATCCATCGGCAGTGTAAAAATCACTGAAACCGACCGCGGACTCGAATTTGCTCCCGATCTGCGAGCGTTGCCGCCGGGCAAGCACGGCTTTCATATCCATGCTGAAGGCAGCTGCCAGCCGGCGATGAAAGAGGGCAAAGCCGTAGCCGCCGGAGCGGCGGGCGGAC
This sequence comes from Klebsiella sp. JB_Kp042, assembly GCF_040065275.1. Lineage (NCBI taxonomy): Bacteria > Pseudomonadati > Pseudomonadota > Gammaproteobacteria > Enterobacterales > Enterobacteriaceae > Klebsiella > Klebsiella sp. JB_Kp042. The sequence goes on along the minus strand of NZ_JBEAJL010000011.1, from coordinate 17,133 downwards.
ATTACGATCCGCAACATACCGGTAAACATGAAGGGCCGCTGGGCACCGGACATCTTGGCGATTTGCCCCTGCTGGTGGTCAACGACGCGGGCGTGGCTGACCAGCCGATTATCGCTCCGCGTCTGAAAACGCTGGCGGAAGTGAAAGGCAAAGCGCTGATGGTTCATGTCGGCGGCGATAATATGGCCGACAGTCCGCAGCCGCTGGGCGGCGGCGGCGAACGGTTTGCCTGCGGGGTGATTAAGTAATCTTTTCGCCAATCGTTCCGGCGACCGGAGCCTGTTCCAGCTGCGATAGCGCGCAATACAGTCGCCAGATCGCGGCGGCCAGCTCCCGGGCCGCCGGCTGATGATGGTGGTTCAGAACCTCGCAGATCCGCAGCAGCTCCTGCAGCGTGGTGGCCAGCGGCCGCTGCTGCACGCCGCGCTCGCTCATGACATCGCGCAGCAGGTTGATACACAGATCGCGCACCTGGGCGAGCGGATCGGAGCGGGTTTCCCACTCGCGAAGCTGCCAGACCACGTGGGAGCAGTTCAGTAAGACCACCCCCCAGCGCAGTAGCCAGCGGCGGGCCAGCGCATCCTGGCTCTGACTGAGCTGGCTGACGTGGTGATATACCAGCGATTCAAATTCGTGCTCGCTGTGCTGGGGGCGGCGGCTGAGCTGATCGACAAAGTGACGCCGTAACGCTCTGATGTGCCGTCGCCCTTTGCGGGCGTCCGAGCCGGGACTGAGCACCGCAAAAGCCAGCCACGCAAAGCCCACGCCGACAATCTTGCTTAAATTGTCATTGAAAAAGGCCGCATAGTCGTACACCGGTGGGTTGGTGACGGAGATAAACGAGCCCATAAAGACGATAAGCTGCCCCCACAGGCCGGCAAATTTTGGCCACTGCAGCTTGAGTAACTGCATGGTGGTCAGCAACGGGAACAGAAACAGCAGGAACTGCCACAGGTCGGTGATCTGCACCATCAGGCCAAATTTCACCACAAAACTGAACACCGACAGCAGGACCAGGGTCTGCATCAGCAGGGTTAGCGAGCGAAACGGCGAGGCCGACACCGAGTAGAGTACGCAGCAGATGGAGGCCAGGGTCAGGGCCGCCGCGCAGCTGGTCCACTGGGTACTGATCCCCCACGCGCCTATCGCCACCAGGGCGCAAAAGGTACGAATGCCGTTGAGCAGGGCTTCCGCCTGGTCCGTGTGGCGGGTCAGCGCGGGTGCGGAAGGAACATTGAACTCGGCGATCGCTGAGGCATTTTCAACCCGGCGGATCCAGCGGCTGCTTTCCAGATAAATGCGACAGAAATAGCGTAACCGCGCCCAGAAGGCGAGGTGGCGGTAATCCGCGCCCGGCGGCGGCGCCAGCGGCGCCAGAATGCGGGCGACGTGATAGCTGTCAGCATGGGCGGTGGCGAGCTCCGCAAGCAACGACTCCAGCACCTGGCGGGTATTGGCCGGGGCATCAGGCCAGTTCAGCAGCATACGCCGCAGGCTGGAAATGACGCTGGTCATTCGGAGCTGTTGGTGCAGCAGGTAGTTCAGCAGGGGATTCTGCCGACGGAAGCGGTAGTGGCTCCAGAAGGCCTGGATGCGCAGCAGGTTCATGGTCAGGATCTGGCCAATTACGCTTTCATGGGCGGTGCGGATAGCATCCGTCGTTTCCGGTACCCACAGCAGACTGGCGTGCTCCAGCAGGCGGGCGTGCATGGTTTTCAGAGCCGTCAGCAGGTTGCTGCCATCGGAGGTGCTGGGCAGAATCATCATCATCAACCCACCGCACAGGATCCCGACGATGACTTCGCAGACGCGCGACTGGGCAATCACCCATAGCTCGTAGCTGTCGCTGATATTAATCACCGGAAAGGCGATGATGGCGCAGGTATAGCCCGCCAGCTGAAAGGCGTAGGCCACGTTGTTGGTGAACAGGGCGCAGGCCCAGGTACAGAGCGCCAGCCAGCCGGAGATACTGAACAGGAACAGCCAGGGATCGTTGAGCGTATGACCCGCCAGCAGCAGGGCGGCGCAGGCGCCGAGCAGGCTGCCGGCAATGCGGCCGAAACTTTTACTGATCACCCCGCCGACGGTGGGAAAGCTGACCACCGCCGCGGAGGTCATCGCCCAGTAGGGCTCATCCAGATCCAGCGCGTAGGCGATGCTCAGCGCAAGACACATGGCGATGCCGTTACGCAGCGCGTATCGCCACTGCGGTCGGGTGGCTTTAACCCAGGGCAGCGTGCGCCATGACAGGGTCTGCAGATTCATCACTGTCCGCCGATCGAGACGGTGCAGGTGGTGCCGGAGACCAGAGTGACATCGGCCGGCAAGCTATCAAAGGCAATCCGCACCGGGACGCGCTGGGCGAGGCGGACCCAGGGGATATTCGGTTTGATATTGGCCACCAGCCCGCTTCCCTGTTCCACGCTCTGGTCAACAATCGCGCGACCGATGCTGGCGACATGCCCCTGCAGCGTCTGCTGATTGCTGTAGAGAATGATTTGCGCCGGATCGCCGATGCGAATATGGCGCAGTTTGGTCTCTTCAAAGTAGCCCAGCACATAGAACGAATGGCTGTCCACCAGGGCAAAGACCGGATGGCCGGTGGTGGCGTAATCGCCGACCCGGGTGGAGAGGTTAGTCACCCAGCCGTCCACCGGCGCTTTAACTACCGTCTGGCTGAGCTGCCACTGCGCATGCTTTAGCGCCGCCTCGGTGACACCGACTCCCGCTCTGGCGGCCGCCAGGGTGGTGGTGGCGGTATTCAGGGCGGTATTGGCGTTTTCAAGATCTTCAGCCGAGATGGCATTCTGCGACAGGTTTCTGCGACGGCGGGCCTCGCTGGCGGCTTTGCTTTGCTCCGCCTGCGCTTTCGCCACCTCAGCTTGCGCTTTCGCCAGTTGCGCCTGGGCGTTCAGCACCGCAATGCGGTAGGGGGTGTCGTCGATGGTAAACAATACTTCACCGGCCTTGACCCGCTGGTTATCGGCCACGTTAAGCTGCAGAATACTGCCGGAGACCTGAGGGGTGATCCCGACCTGCTCGGCGCGCACTTTCCCGTCGCGGGTCCAGGGGGACTGAGTGTAGAAATTCCATAACAACCACGCGGCAACCAGTGCGATGGCCGCCACCAACAGCGTTGACAAATATTTTAATTTTTTCATAGCAGGTAGATCACCAGGCAATCAATAACAGCAGGGCCAGACAGACCGCGAGCGCGAACAGGGAGAGATCCATCAGCAGGGGATGCCAGATGTCGCCCGCATACATCCAGTCACGCAGCTGGCGATGTAAAAACAGCCAGATAAAGAAGCCCAGCAAGACGGCTTTGAACAACGGAGGGAAATAGACGGATGCGCCGAACATCAGGTCCTGCAGCGGCAATCCGGATGAATTAAGACTCAGTTTCACAAGCAAAAATCCTTTGCCATAACAGGGATAACCTCAGGACGTGCTACTCTTTAACAGTGTAAATCATTGTTTTGGTTTTTGTTGAATCAAGTAATTCATTTGTTTTGATTATTCAAATGCTGCACACTATTCTAAAATCAGTATAATAACTTAGCAAGCTAATTATAAGGAGATGAAATTGGAATCGCCACTTGGTTCTGATCTGGCACGTTTAGTTCGCGTCTGGCGCGCGCTAATCGACCATCGCCTGAAACCTCTGGAGTTAACGCAGACTCACTGGGTCACGCTGCATAACATCCACCAGCTGCCGCCTGAGCAGTCGCAGATCCAGCTGGCGAAAGCCATCGGTATTGAACAACCGTCGCTGGTACGTACGCTCGATCAGCTGGAGGAGAAAGGGCTTATTTCTCGCCAGACCTGCGCAAGCGATCGGCGGGCCAAACGCATCAAGTTGACTGAAAAAGCCGAACCGCTGATCAATGAGATGGAAGAGGTGATAGGCAAGACCCGCGATGAAATCCTCTCGGGGGTCTCGAAGCAGGAAGTGGAGACGTTGCTCCACTTAATTCGTAAACTTGAACAAAATATCCTCGATCTCCAGGCAAAAGATTAATCCTTTTGCGGCCCGGGTTATCCCGGGCCTTTTTTTACCCACCCTGGCGTCGCCAGATCACCACCCGATTACGTCCGCTGTTTTTTGCTTCATACATGGCTTCGTCCGCACGCTGGACGCACTCCTCCGCCGTCACACTTCTGTCATGGGAGGTATACACCCCCATGCTGATGGTCATCCGCTCTGGCAGAGCGGTCTGCTCGGCGCTGACCGCCAGACGGATGCGCTCGGCGATCGCCTGCGCCTCGTTCTCTGAGGTGTTGACCAGCAGCAGGGCAAACTCCTCACCGCCGATGCGGGCGGCGACATCATCCTTGCGCGAATGGCTGTCCAGCACCGATGCGGCAAATTGGATCACCTTGTCGTCGGCGATGTGGCCGTAGTTATCGTTGATGCGTTTGAAATGGTCGAGGTCGCTGATAATCACCGACAGCGGATGCTGGGCCTTCACCTTCGCCAGCTGCTGGTTTAGGGTGTCATAGAAGAAGCTGCGGTTATAGAGGCGGGTCAGCGGGTCGCGGATCGAATTCTGGTAGGAGTTGACATACTTGTGGTTAGACTCCCGATAGAGGATAAAGACGTCGACCAGCAGCACCAGGATCAGGAACAGGGTGCACAGCGTTTCAAAAAAACGCGCCTGATACCAGGCCTGATCGAGTTCCCCAACGGTAGAGAGCAGCCGGAAGAGGGTGAACAAATATGCGCTGCAAAAAAAAGCGCCGCTATACCAGAAAATATTGCGCAGTTTGCTCAAGCAAATTATTAATATTAGCGTGATAAACCAGACTGCCATCAGCAGCCAGCTGATAATACTTTGCCACAGCGGGGTGAAAGTATGATTCAGGTCGTCGATAAAATTGATGCTCAGCTTCGGCGAGTGGCTGGAGTACAGCCATGATAAAAAAATAATGGTTAATGTAAGAACAATGCATGCCGCGAAAGTCATTACATGGGCTTTCCAGGAATGCATGATGCGCCGGCGGAAGTAATACAAAATAATTGATGACATGAATAAGACGGCCATCATTATATTGCGAAAGAAATAATATATGACGGCGTCGTTTTGTTTCACCACCGGAGAGGGATTGCAGCTGAGCCAGTCCGGATAGCTGCTGAGCGTGCCCAGCATCAGCAACGCCGAACAGGCAAAGGCAAAAGCGACAGGGGTCAGATACAGGCGACGCTTGCTGCTCCAGTATTTCATGCCCATAAAACAGGCAATAGTGATATGAAACACCATCAGAAAACTGGTCAGCAGAGGAAATAGTGTAGATGAAGTGCTGTTGAATCTGGTGTGAAAAAAGTCCATCAACCCGGTCATGCCGACCCCGGCCAGTAAACAAATACAAATATAAACGATAAGACGTTTAACGACATGATTCATGTGTTTGGGCATAGACAATATTCCACAGGGAAAAGCAAGGGCAACGATATTGCGTCGACATAAAAAGAGTAATGTGCAGAAGAGTAGTCGGGGATGACTGATAAAATATTGCGCAGGCGCAATGATTAATGCAATTCAAAAATTAAGATGTCTGAATGCTAATGCGAAGCTATTAGGGGGTAATAAATGCAGAGGAATAATACGATGCGGCACAACTGGCCGCATCGTCAGAGGGATTATCGAGGAGAGACGGTGACCTGGCTGCCGCTGCCGGCAATCGCCACGCGCTGACCCACGGAGAACGGGGTGCTGCCCTGTTTCTGCACCACCATAATGGTATTGCCGTCATCCTTACGGATTTCCAGTTCCACGCCCTGGGTTTTATTCATCGCGCCCTGCACGCCCTGACCGGCTACGCCGCCCGCGACCGCACCTGCCGCTGTGGCCAGAGAGCGTCCGGTACCGCCGCCGATGGTATTCCCGAGGAACCCACCCAGCACCGCACCGCCAATCGCCCCGATGGCATTGCTGTCGTCGCCGCTCTGGATCTGTACGGCGCGGGTATGCACGATGGTACCGTATGTCACGCTCTGCACCTGTTTGGCTTCAGATGCGGAATAAACATCGCCGGACAGGCCGCTGCTGCTCACGCAGCCTGCGAGCGTGAAACCAATCATCGATACAGCCAAAACACGTAAAATCATTTATGAATCTCCTGTTCACCGAAGGTGTTCAATTGAACGTCCATGCGGTTAATTATATGGCATTTAGTCGTCGGCGGGCATAGCTTCTCTCCGGACTATACAAAAAATAATAATTAATGGTGCTTCAACCTTAACTAAACGCCGGTTCTTTACGATGTTCTCTGAATTGTCGCTCTATTGTTAAAAAGTATTATTACAACATAGCATTAGCGGACACTTTATGGTGGAGTGAAGGATATACAAGGGTCATGGAATGAAGGAACAACGTATGAGATCGGGTCGCTTTATTGGCGTTATGTCTGGTACCAGCCTTGATGGTATCGATGTCGTTTTGGCTGCCATCAATGAAAACATGGTGGCGCAGCAGGCCAGTCTCACCTGGCCCATCCCACACGCGATAAAAGAAGAGATTCTGGCGATTTGCCAGGGCCAGTCATTGACCCTTTCACAGCTAGGTCGTCTGGACACCCGACTGGGGCGGCTGTTTGCCGATGCCGTGCTGGCGCTGATGCGTCAGGAAAAGCTCAAACCCACCGACGTTATTGCCATCGGCTGCCATGGACAGACCGTATGGCATGAACCCCAGGGCGACGCGCCGCATACGATGCAAATTGGCGATAACAACCAGATCGCCGCCCACACCGGCGTCACCGTGGTGGGGGATTTTCGTCGCCGGGATATGGCGCTTGGCGGGCAAGGGGCGCCGCTGGTGCCGGCATTCCATCATGCGCTGCTGGCGCACCCCGTTGAGCGGCGGATGGTGCTCAATATCGGCGGGATCGCTAATGTATCGCTGCTGGTGCCGGGCCAGCCGGTGCGGGGCTATGATACCGGACCGGGAAATATGTTGCTGGACGCCTGGATCTGGCGCCAGCAGGGCAAACCGTACGATAAGGACGCCCAATGGGCCAGCGAAGGCAAAGTGCTCCTGCCGCTGCTGCAGGATATGCTGAGCGATCCATGGTTTGCCCTGCCGGCGCCGAAAAGCACCGGTCGGGAATATTTCAATTACGGCTGGCTGGAGCAGCATCTGGCTCGTTATCCTGGGCTGCGCGGGCAGGATGTGCAGGCAACGCTCGCGGAATTAACCGCCGTGACCATCAGTGAGCAGGTATTGTTAAGCGGCGGCTGCGAGCGTTTGTTAGTGTGCGGCGGCGGCGCGCGTAACCCATTGTTAATGGCGCGTCTGGCGGCCCTGCTGCCGGGAACCGAAGTCTCCACCACCGATGAGACGGGGATCAGCGGCGATGATATGGAAGCGCTGGCCTTTGCCTGGCTGGCCTGGCGCACGATCGCCGGCCTGCCGGGTAATCTGCCCTCCGTGACCGGCGCCAGCGAAGCCACGGTGCTGGGCGCTATTTTCCCTGCTAACCCGCCGCAGAATCGGAGTTAACTGAAATCTTAAAGACGACGCGACCGGTAAACTGGACAAGTTAAGCGGAGGGCGGAGTGCCCTCCGTGACCGGGAAAGTCGAAGGCAAACGAATGAAAAAAATTCTTATCGCAGTTGTACCTTTTATGCTGGCGGGCTGTAGCTACTACAACCAGTTTGTCGAGCGGATGCAGACGGACACGCTGGAGTATCAATGCGACCAGAAACCGTTGACGGTCCATCGCAATAACCAACGCCAGCAGGTTAGTTTTATCTATGACAATCAGCAGCTGAATCTGTCAGAGGGGCTGTCGGCTTCCGGCGCGCGCTACACCGACGGCGTCTATGTCTTCTGGTCGAAAGGCGATACCGCCACCGTCTATAAGCGCGACCGCATCGTCCTTGATAACTGCCAGCTGCAGACCGCCAAACGTTGAGATTTCTGTCCGGGGGGCGCACAATAACGCCACCTTTTGACTATATCCTCAATGGCCATGTCTGATAACGACGAACTCCAGCAAATCGCGCACTTGCGCCGTGAATACACCCGTGGCGGTTTGCGTCGCCACGATCTTCCTGCTGAACCTCTGCCGCTGTTTGAGCGCTGGCTGCGTCAGGCCTGCGACGCGAAACTCGCCGACCCAACGGCCATGGTGGTTGCCACCGTCGATGAGCGCGGCCAACCCTATCAGCGCATTGTGCTGCTTAAGCATTACGACGAAAAAGGGCTGGTGTTTTATACCAACCTCGGCAGCCGCAAAGCCCATCAGATTGAAAATAACCCGCAGGTCAGCCTGCTGTTTCCGTGGCATATGCTGGAGCGCCAGGTGATGGTGATCGGCAAAGCGGAACGCCTGTCGACGCTGGAGGTGGTCAAATATTTCCACAGCCGCCCGCGTGACAGCCAGATCGGCGCCTGGGTCTCGCAACAGTCGAGCCGGATCTCTGCCCGCGGTATCCTTGAGAGCAAATTCCTCGAGCTGAAGCAGAAATTCCAGCAGGGTGAAGTGCCCCTGCCGAGTTTCTGGGGCGGATTCCGCGTCAGCATCGAGCAGATGGAGTTCTGGCAGGGGGGTGAACATCGCCTGCACGATCGCTTTTTATACCAGCGCGATAACGGCGCCTGGAAAATCGACCGCCTGGCACCGTAATTGCCGAAATTAGTTATCGAAGCGCTGGCGCTGAAAGGGCCGGCGCTTTATTCTATGTACTTTTCGCATCTGGCGAAAAGTCGTGTACCGGCAGAGGTGCAGTCGTTTATACATGGAGAATTTGATGGCAAGCAGTAACTTGATTAAACAATTGCAAGAGCGGGGGCTGGTAGCCCAGGTGACGGACGAGGAAGCGTTAGCAGAGCGACTGGCGCAAGGCCCGATCGCGCTCTATTGCGGCTTCGATCCTACCGCTGACAGCTTGCATTTGGGGCATCTTGTTCCATTGTTATGCCTGAAACGCTTCCAGCAGGCAGGTCATAAACCTGTGGCGCTGGTGGGCGGCGCTACCGGTCTGATTGGCGACCCAAGCTTTAAAGCCGCTGAGCGTAAGCTTAATACCGAGGATACCGTGCAGGAGTGGGTGGATAAAATCCGCAAACAGGTAGCCCCGTTCCTTGATTTTGACTGCGGCGACAACTCGGCGATCGCGGCGAACAACTATGACTGGTTTGGCAGCATGAACGTGCTGACCTTCCTGCGCGATATTGGTAAACACTTCTCTGTTAACCAGATGATCAACAAAGAAGCGGTGAAGCAGCGCCTGAATCGTGACGATCAGGGCATCTCCTTTACCGAGTTTTCTTACAATCTGCTGCAGGGTTACGACTTCGCCTGCCTGAACAAGCTGCACGGCGTGGCGCTGCAGATTGGCGGCTCCGACCAGTGGGGCAACATTACCTCCGGTATCGATCTGACGCGTCGTCTGCACCAGAACCAGGTGTTTGGCCTCACCGTGCCGCTGATTACCAAAGCGGACGGCACCAAGTTCGGCAAAACCGAGGGCGGCGCCGTGTGGCTGGATCCGAAAAAGACCAGTCCGTACAAATTCTACCAGTTCTGGATCAACACCGCGGATGCTGATGTCTATCGCTTCCTCAAGTTCTTCACCTTTATGGACATCGCAGAGATCAATGCCCTGGAAGAAGAAGATAAAAACAGCGGTAAAGCGCCGCGCGCCCAGTACGTGCTGGCAGAGCAGGTGACGCGTCTGGTGCACGGCGAAGAGGGCCTGGAAGCGGCGAAACGCATTACCGAGAGCCTGTTCAACGGCAACCTGAGCGACCTGAGCGAAGCTGACTTCGAACAGCTGGCTCAGGACGGCGTGCCGATGATTGAGATGGAAAAGGGCGCCGATCTGCTGCAGGCGCTGGTGGATTCCGAACTGCAGCCGTCCCGCGGCCAGGCGCGTAAAACCGTCGCCTCTAACGCAGTGACCATCAACGGTGAAAAACAGGCCGATCCGGAATATGTTTTTGCCGACAGCGATCGCCTGTTCGGCCGCTACACCTTGCTGCGCCGCGGTAAGAAGAATTACTGCCTGGTCTGCTGGAAATAAAAAAATACTACCAGGGCGTGGGAAACCACGCCCTTTTTCTTTTTAGGGTTGTGGTAAGAAAATGAAGAACATCCTCGCCATTCAGTCTCACGTTGTGTTTGGCCACGCCGGCAACAGTGCCGCCGAGTTCCCGATGCGCCGCCTGGGCGCCAATGTCTGGCCCCTCAATACCGTACAGTTCTCTAACCACACGCAGTACGGCAAATGGACCGGCTGTGTGATGCCGCCTTCGCACCTGACGGAGATCGTCCAGGGCATCGCCGCTATCGATAAGCTGCAGACCTGCGATGCGGTACTGAGCGGCTATCTCGGCTCTGCTGAACAGGGCGAGCAAATCCTGGGCATCGTGCGTCAGGTAAAAGCGGCCAATCCGGCGGCGAAGTATTTTTGTGACCCGGTGATGGGCCATCCGGAGAAGGGCTGCATCGTCGCCCCGGGCGTGGCGGAGTTCCACGTGCGCTATGCGCTGCCGGCAAGCGATATCATTGCGCCTAATCTGGTGGAACTGGAGATCCTCTGCGGTCATCCGGTCGCCAGCGTGAGCGAGGCGGTGGCCGCCGCGCGGGAGCTGATTGCCCAGGGGCCGGAGGTGGTGCTGGTTAAGCATCTTTCCCGCGCCGGCATGAGCATGGACCGTTTTGAGATGCTGCTGGTGACCGCAGATGAAGCCTGGCATATCAGCCGGCCGCTGGTGGATTTTGGCCTGCGTCAGCCGGTGGGCGTTGGCGATGTGACCAGCGGTCTGCTGCTGGTGAAACTGCTGCAGGGCGCCAGCCTGCGCGACGCGCTTGAGCACGTCACCGCCGCAGTGTACGAGATCATGTTGACCACCAAAAACATGCAGGAGTATGAACTGCAGGTGGTGGCGGCGCAGGATCGTATTGCTGTGCCGGAGCACTGCTTCAGCGCCACCCGACTGTAACTTTCCGACTCTGCCCGGCAGAGCGCCGGGCAGTCTCTGGTCTTACTTTAAGCCTTCCGCTGCCAGTGCGTCAGCCACTGCCGGACGCGCCGCCACCTGCGCCATCCAGCTGCCGATATGACTACAGGCGGCCATATCCAGTTTAATCGCATAGCCCCAGCGCAGCACCGTGAACAGATAACCATCGGCGATAGTGAAGCGATGGCCGGTGAGCCACTGTTTATCCGCCAGCGAGGCATCCACGTACTGCAGTTTTTTCTCGAGCAACGCGCGCGCAACGGGCTTATAGTCCTCCGGGGTGTCCGGGCGGAACAGCGGCGTAAAGCCTTTGTGCAGTTCGGTAGCGACGTAGTTCAGCCATTCCAGGGTCTGGTAACGGGCAACGGAGCCCACGGGCGCCAGAAGATGGCGGTCCGGCACCTGATCGGCGATGTACTGCATAATAGCCACGCCCTCAGTAAGCAGGATGTCATCATCCAGCAGCAGCGCCGGCACCTGACCTTTCGGGTTGATCAGCAGATAATCTTCCCCGTTTTCCAGCTCTTTTCTTGCCAGATCCACGCTCTGCAAAGTGAAATCCAGGCCGCTTTCGCGCAGGGCGATATGTGAGGCGAGGGAACAGGCGCCGGGTTTGTAGAACAGTTTCATGCGTTACTCCTCGTGGCTGCAGTTTTCTGTATGTTAGTCCCGCCAGGGGTAAAAAAAAAGCCGCTAACCTAACGTTAGCGGCTTAAAAATAATTGGTTTTCCCTGCGGCGTCAGGCTGCCGCGGTTTCGCGTGCTTTTACGTCCGCGCTGTCGTCCTGAGTCATTCGGTTCAGCTTCGGCGCGGTCAGCAGCATCAGGGCGGCGATGACCGCGGTGACGATACCGATCTGCAGGAACACGTGGCCATACACTTCCAGCGACACCAGCGGATCGGTGACGTTTTCCGGTACCGCCATCAGGTTGGCGATTTTCCCGGCGATGATTGCCGCACCGGCGGTGGTGAGGAACCAGCTGCCCATAATGAAGCCCATCAGACGCTGGGGAACCAGCTGAGCGACCATCGCCAGGCCGAGGCCGGAAATCATCAGCTCACCGATAGACTGCAGCGCGTAGCTCAGAATCAGCCAGTTAACCGAGACGATACCGGCGTCGCTGGCGAACTTCGCCCCTAAAGGCAGGACGAGGAATGCGCCGGAGCACAGCACCATACCGATAGCGAACTTGTGCGGCATCGGCAGGCGGTCGCCCATCTTGTTATAGATGGCGGCCAGAATAGGGCTACCAATCATGATCCAGAACGGGTTCAGCGCCTGATACTGTTCCGGCTCGAAGGCGAGGCCGAGGATCGAGTGCTCCACGTTGCGGATAGCAAAGAAGTTCAGAGAGGTCGGCATCTGGCTGTACAGTACGAAGAAGACGATCGCTTCTACCATCAGCAGGAAGGCGACGATCATTTTGCGACGCGCGGCGCCTTTCAGGCCCATCGCCTCTTTGGCGAAAATCACCACGATACCCAGCGCGATGACGCCCAGCGCCATGCGTGCGATACCCTGGTTGTGCAGCAGCCAGGTAGCGATAGCGACCAGCACCACCACGCCAGCGATGGTCGCCAGCAGTTTACCCATATGCACCGGGGCAAAGTCCGGTTTCGAACCGTACTGTTTCACCCATTTCTGGCAGAAGGCGAAGTTAATGATGGTGATCACCATCCCCACCACGCTCAGGGCGAAGGCGACGCTCCAGCCGAAACGCGCGGCCAGCCACGGAGTTGCCAGCATCGAGAAGAACGAACCGATGTTGATGGACATGTAGTACATGGTAAATGCACCGTCCAGACGCGGATCGTTTTTGTCATAGCAGGTAGAAAGCAGGGAAGACGGGTTGGCTTTAAACAGGCCGTTACCGACGGCGATAGTCGCCATACCCATATAGACGATAGCGGCGTCATGACCGGACCAGGCGACCAGCGCATAGCCGATGGCCAGCACGATAGCGCCCAGCATAATGACGCGTTTGGTACCCAGCACTTTATCGCCCAGCCAGCCGCCAATGGCGACCAGGCCATAAACCAGCGCGCTAAAGGAGGAGAACAGAGTAATGGAATCCGCTTCCGACATACCCAGCTGTTTTACCAGGTAAACGGCCATAATCCCTTGCAGGCCGTAGTAACCAAAACGCTCCCACAACTCGATCGAGAAAATGAGATAGAACGCGCGTGGTTGTTTGAAAGCGTTCAGACTCACGCTTTCTGCTGGTTTATTGTTTGCAGTAGACACATATACCTCTTTTTTTACATCCCATATTTACTGGGGGGTGTTCGGGGCGCAATCTCGTTGGACCGCCGCCTTTATAGTTATTCTTGGAGGGAAAACGGCAGGTAATGTTCACTATCCTGGCGCATCAGGCAAGGCCTTTGTAATAATCTGTTACACATAATCAGGGCGGTATAATGCTCCGGTCATATGAATGTTATCCAGAGTTAAATTTCACCGTTACGTTATCGCTGCTATTTTTATCTTTTTGATTCGCCCATTTTTCCCGTAAAGGCGATATATTCTACTGATTGCGCACTAAAGTAGTGATATGGTCCATTATCCTAAAAATTCATGGCTTATTATCCTGGCAATCCTTGAACAGCCGTTGTATTGCCTGACTTTTATTTCCATTTTAATAACATTCTTTCAACATCGAGTTGCGAGCATGATCTGGATCACAAATGTATAGAAATTTTGCGCCGCTAAAAAATGAATGAGCTGGTTGTTTGTTATATAACCGGATAATAGCCCATGAAAATGCGGTTTATGTGGTGTTAGCGGCGGGTTAAATAGGTAAATGCGGACCATAACCTAAAGTTAGGCTATGGTCGTGAGTAAGACGATCAGGCGTAAACTTTGTCTTTGAATTCGCAAAGGTCTTCAATCAGGCAGGAGCCACAGCGCGGCTTGCGAGCTATACAGGTGTAACGGCCGTGCAGAATAAGCCAGTGATGGCAGTCGACCTTAAACTCGGCGGGAACCACCTTCAGCAGCTTCTCTTCCACCTGTTCGACGTTTTTCCCTGGGGCAAATTGCGTGCGGTTGCAAACGCGGAAGATATGGGTGTCTACGGCGATCGTCGGCCAGCCAAAGGCGGTATTTAGCACCACGTTGGCGGTTTTGCGGCCCACGCCGGGCAACGCCTCCAGGGCCGCTCTGTCCTCCGGTACCTCGCCGTTGTGCTGCTCCAGCAGGATCCGGCAGGTTTTGATGACGTTTTCCGCTTTGCTGTTAAACAGGCCGATGGTTTTGATATAGGATTTCACGCCCTCCACCCCCAGCGCCAGCATCGCCGCAGGCGTATTGGCCACCGGGTAGAGTTTGGCTGTCGCTTTATTGACGCTCACGTCGGTCGCCTGCGCCGAGAGCAGGACGGCAATCAGCAGCTCAAACGGCGAGCTGAAGTGCAGCTCGGTGGTGGGGTGGGGATCGTTGTCCCGCAGCCTGGTAAGGATCGCCAGGCGTTTGGCTTTGTTCATATTACGCTTTCCCTGTCGCGTCAGACGGTGCGACAGAGTCGGCCCGGGCCGCCTGCGCCTTCCGCTGCTTGCTACGTTCATCGATAAGGTATTTTACCGCCAGCATCATGCCGAGGCCAATAAAGGCGCCGGGAGGCAGCATAGCCAGCAGGAAAGGAGTGTCTGTATGGAAAACCTCGATGCGCAGGACCTTTGCCCAACTGCCAAGCAGGCTGTCGGCGCCGTCAAACAGCGTGCCATTGCCGAGGATTTCGCGCAGGGAGCCCAGCACGAACATCGCGCAGGTGGCCCCCATACCGATAGAGAAGCCGTCCAGTGCCGACAGCGCCGGTCCTTTTTTGGCGGCAAAGGCTTCGGCGCGGCCCACCACGATGCAGTTGGTGACGATAAGCGGGATAAAAATCCCCAGCGACTGATACAGACCGAACGCATAGGCATTGATCAGCATCTGCACCACGCTCACCACCGAGGCGATAATCATCACGTAGATCGGGATCCGGATCTCCGCCGGGGTCCAGCGGCGCAGGCTGGAGATGGTCAGGTTGGTCAGGGTCAACACCAGGGTCGTCGCCAGACCCAGCCCAAGGGCGTTGGTGGCGGTCGAGGTGACCGCCAGCAGGGGACACATCCCTAACAGCTGAACCAGAGCGGAGTTGTTTTTCCACAGACCCTGGACGATGACGTCTTTAACTTCGCTCATGGTTACTCTCCACAGGCGCTGAATTCAGGAAGTTGCGCAGGCAGCGTTTGTGCATACAGGCCTGCGCGCTTAACGGCATTGACCACCGCCCGGGGGGTGATGGTGGCGCCGGTGAACTGGTCAAAATCGCCGCCGTCTTTTTTGACCGCCCAGTGGCTGTCGCCCTGGCCGTGGATGACTTTCCCGGTAAAATGGGTGATCCAGTCCGACAGGCGCAGCTCGATTTTATCCCCAAGACCCGGGGTTTCATGATGCTCGGTCACGCGGGTGCCGAGGACCGTGCCGCTAAAATCGGCGGCCACCAGCAGCTGGATCGCTCCGGAATAGCCATCCGGCGCGGTGGCTTCCATGACCGCGCCGATCGGCTGGTCGTTATTTTTGGCAATCCACACTTTATGCTGGCCTTTGCCCAGCGCCGGGGCGCTGACCAGATAGCAGCTCTTGAGCAGATCGTTATTATAGCGGTCGGCAGGTAAAACCTGGTCGAATAACGCTTTCTGCTGCTGGGCCGCCTGCTGGTCGATGGTGCTTTTGGTCAACTCATTGATCGCCGCCGTTAGCCCGGTGGAGCCGGCGGCAAACAGCGCCAGCGTGACGCCGTGTTTTCGCATGGTTTTTAACATCTTCGCTCTCTCAACGGTGGCCATACACGCGCGGACGGGTGTAGTAATCGATCAGCGGCACGGTAATATTCGCCAGCAGAACGGCAAACGCCACGCCGTCCGGGTAACCGCCGAAGCTACGAATAAGCCACACCAACAGGCCGGCGAGGGCGCCAAAGATCAGACGGCCGCGGTTGGTTGTCGAAGCCGTCACCGGGTCGGTCAGAATAAAGAAGGCGCCAAGCATGGTGGCCCCGGAGAGCAAATGCATCTGCGGCGAGGCCAGACTCTGCGGCGAGAAGATCCAGCCGAGGGTCGCGCACAGGCCAAGGCTGACGAGGAAGCTGACCGGGATATGCCAGCGGATCGCTTTCTGCCACAGCAGAAACAGTCCGCCCGCCAGCCAGGCGATATTCACCCACTGCCAGCCCAGGCCCGCCAGAACGCCGCCGTAAACCGGCAACTGCAGTACCTGCTGGACGCTATGTCCGGCATGCAGGGAGGTTTTGAAGGTATCCAGCGGGGTTGCCTGGCTGATGCCGTCGATACCCAGCCGCAGGCTGGCCATGTCGCCTCCGGCGGCGGTATGACCGGTAAAGATCATCTGCAGCGTATCGCTGAACGCCGGGATATGGGCGGCAATCTCGTATGAAGGCAGCCAGGAGGTCATCTGCACCGGGAAGGAAATCAGCAGCACGACGTAGCCGATCATCGCCGGGTTGAAGGGGTTATGGCCGAGTCCACCGTACAACTGCTTGGCGATCACTATGGCAAAGGCGGTGCCGAGCACCACCATCCACCAGGGGGCCAGCGGCGGAATACTCACCGCCAGCAGCAGGCCAGTGAGCAGGGCGGAGTTATCCCTCAGGGTGGACGCAACAGGCTGTTTGCGCAGTTTGAGAATAGCGGCTTCCATTGCCCAGGCCGTCAGAGCGGCGAGGACAATCTGCAGGACGGTGCCCCAGCCGAAAAACCATGTCTGGACCACAATTCCTGGCACGGCGGCGAGCAGCACCAGCAGCATAATGCGCGAGGTCTGCCGCTGGTTGTGGGTATAGGGGGAGCTTGCGATTCTGAAAACCATTTATTCCTCGTTAACTGCCTGCTGTGTTGCTTTGCGCGCCTGAACGCGGGCGATCGCCGCGGCGACGACCGCTTTGCGTGGGTCGTCATTGGCTGCGGTTGACGCGATTTCCGCCTGGGCGGCCTGCTGTTCGGCTTTGCGCGCTTTGGCGCGGGCGATGGCGGCTTCCACCGCGGCTTTACGCGGGTCGGCCGGCTCGGCCGCCGGGGCTTCCGCCGGCGCGGCCTGCTGTGCAGTTTTGCGCGCTTTGGCGCGGGCGATAGCGGCTTCCACCGCGGCTTTACGCGGGTCG
>NZ_JBEAJL010000010.1:0-92840 GCF_040065275.1 Klebsiella sp. JB_Kp042 | reverse complement strand
AACACAACCCGCTACGGGGGAGACTTACCCGAAATCTGATTTATTCAACAAAGCCCCAGAAAGGTGTAAGGGTGGTTATAATTCATTAATAAAATAAGCGCGCTAACAATAAATACGCCCCCCAGCGCCGCGGTGGGAACTGTCCATTTATTTACCGGTATTTTGAAAATTTTAAATATCGACCAGGCGATAGCCACGTAGGTCAAAATTATCAACAGATCCATAGTTTATTTCTCCGCCGCAGAGGTGGACTGTGGCCGCTGGATGGCCGCCACCTGATGTTCAAGGTCGCTCAGTCGTTGGCGAAGCTGTTGTATATCGCTTTCTTTTTCAGGTTCGTCGGGGTCCGTATTCGCCTTATGCTGCATGCCCCAGCCGCGCTCAGGTTGGTACAGCGTGGCCCATATCCATAAAAACGGCCAGATGACATGGAGAGTAAAAAGACTGACCCATCCGGCGACATGAATAGCATCGGAATGGGGGTGGTTGCGTTTTTTGGCAATCAAATAAGGAATATCGTGAATAACGATAATCCCATAAAAAATGACCAGAAAAACGAAGATCAGAACACCCAGCGCAAAATAATTGAGAAACATAATTCCCTCGGCTTTACGCTAATAATTTATATAAATTTTATTCACGCCCCACTGACATCCGGGCCGCTGATTTGAGCATAATTCACCCCTTTCATTTTTGCCATCCGGTGGAAAAAAGTTATTTAACCAACATGGTTGCTTAGTTACACAGCCACCTCGCCCTGGCCGCAAAACCGGGCCGAGATCACAGCGGCGAAAATCCACCGCGAAATTCTTTGTGATCAAAATCACAAACAAACAACAAAAACACGAAACAAAATTGTGACAAATATCACACAAAATCGCAGATTAGCGGCAAAAACGACGGTCTGTTGTTTTTTTACACAGCAATTATGTGATCACAATCACTACAAAACCCACCGCGCACCCTATATTCATGTGATCTACATCACATAAAAAGGCGTTGGCTGGACAGCTAAACGATTCAGTGCCAGATTTCGCACTATCAATCAGGGCCCGGCTACCTCTGCCGCCACATTAACAACAAACCTCGGGCTTTTAGCCTGCGCGATACGCAAAACAGAAGAAGGGGTGTTTTATGTCATCCGATATCAAGATCAAAGTGCAAAGCTTTGGTCGTTTTCTCAGCAATATGGTGATGCCGAATATCGGCGCGTTTATCGCGTGGGGTATCATCACCGCGCTTTTCATTCCGACAGGGTGGTTGCCAAACGAAACGCTGGCGAAGCTGGTCGGTCCGATGATCACCTACCTGCTGCCGCTGCTGATCGGTTACACCGGCGGTAAATTAGTCGGCGGCGAACGTGGCGGCGTGGTCGGGGCGATCACCACCATGGGCGTTATCGTCGGCGCGGATATGCCGATGTTCCTCGGCTCCATGATTGCCGGCCCGCTGGGCGGCTACTGCATCAAGAAGTTCGATAACTGGGTCGACGGTAAGATCAAATCCGGTTTTGAAATGCTGGTGAATAACTTCTCCGCCGGCATCATCGGGATGATCCTCGCTATTCTTGCCTTCCTCGGCATCGGCCCGGCGGTAGAAGTTCTGTCGAAAATTCTGGCGGCTGGCGTTAACTTCATGGTGGCGCACGACATGCTGCCGCTGGCGTCTATCTTCGTGGAACCGGCGAAAATCCTGTTCCTTAACAACGCCATCAACCACGGTATCTTCTCGCCGCTGGGTATTCAGCAGTCCCACGAGCTGGGTAAATCCATCTTCTTCCTGATTGAAGCGAACCCGGGTCCGGGGATGGGCGTTCTGCTGGCGTACATGTTCTTTGGCCGCGGCAGCGCTAAACAGTCTGCAGGCGGGGCGGCTATCATCCACTTCCTGGGTGGTATCCATGAAATCTATTTCCCGTACGTGCTGATGAACCCGCGTCTGATCCTGGCCGTTATCCTCGGCGGGATGACCGGTGTCTTCACCCTGACCATCCTCAACGGCGGTCTGGTCTCTCCGGCTTCCCCGGGCTCTATCCTGGCGGTGCTGGCGATGACGCCGAAAGGAGCCTACTTCGCGAACATCGCAGCCATTATCGCCGCGATGGCGGTCTCCTTCGTGGTCTCTGCGGTTCTGCTCAAGACCAGCAAAGTCAAAGAAGAAGACGATATCGAAGCGGCAACCCGTCGTATGCATGACATGAAGGCGCAATCAAAAGGCGCCAACCCGCTGGCGGCTGGCAATGTCACCAACGACCTGAGCCATGTGCGTAAAATCATCGTCGCCTGCGACGCCGGGATGGGCTCCAGCGCCATGGGCGCCGGGGTACTGCGCAAGAAAGTGCAGGATGCCGGCCTGAGCAACATCTCGGTCACCAACAGCGCCATCAATAACCTGCCGCCGGATGTTGACCTGGTGATCACCCACCGCGACCTGACCGAGCGCGCCATGCGCCAGGTACCGCAGGCGCAGCATATTTCGCTGACCAACTTCCTCGACAGCGGTCTGTACACCAGCCTGACCGAGCGTCTGGTGGCGGCCCAGCGCCACATCGACAACGAAGTTAAAGTCACCGATAGCCTGAAAGACAGCTTTGATGATACTGACAAAAACCTGTTCAAGCTGGGTGCGGATAACATCTTCCTCGGTCGCAAAGCGGCCACCAAAGAAGAAGCCATTCGCTTCGCCGGCGAGCAGCTGGTGAAAGGCGGCTACGTCGAGCCGGAATATGTGCAGGCGATGCTGGACCGCGAAAAACTGACCTCGACCTATCTCGGCGAGTCCATCGCGGTGCCGCACGGCACCATCGAAGCGAAAGACCGCGTGCTGAAAACCGGCGTCGTCTTCTGCCAGTACCCGGAAGGGGTGCGCTTTGGGGAAGATGAAGACGATGTTGCCCGCCTGGTGATCGGCATCGCCGCCCGCAACAACGAGCACATTCAGGTGATTACCAGCCTGACCAATGCGCTGGATGACGAAACGGTGATTGAGCGCCTGGCGAAAACCACCAGCGTCGACGACGTACTGGCGCTGCTGAATAAATAATCAGCGCTATCCAACCCTCTCCTTTGGGAGAGGGTTGGGGTGAGGGAAAAAGCCTCACCCCAGCCCTCTCAGGTAAAAACATTAATTGAAGGTTAATACTATGAAAGCATTACATTTTGGCGCAGGTAATATCGGACGTGGCTTTATCGGTAAACTGCTGGCTGACGCGGGCATCGACCTGACGTTTGCCGATGTCAATCAGACCGTACTTGATGCCCTGAATGCCCGTCATAGCTACCAGGTTCACGTCGTTGGCGAAAATGAGCAGGTGGATACCGTCTCCGGCGTGAATGCCGTCAGCAGCATTGGCGACGAGGTAGTGGAGTTGATCGCCAGCGTCGACCTGGTGACCACCGCCGTCGGTCCCGTCGTTCTTGAGCGCATCGCCCCGGCCATCGCCAAAGGGCTGGCGAAGCGCAAGGCGCAGGGCACCGAACGCCCGCTGAACATTATCGCCTGCGAAAACATGGTGCGCGGCACCACGCAGTTAAAAGGCCACGTATTTAACGCCCTGGCGGAGGAAGATAAGGCCTGGGTGGAAACCCATATCGGCTTCGTCGACTCCGCCGTTGACCGTATTGTGCCGCCATCGGCGTCCGCTACCCATGACCCGCTGGAAGTCACCGTGGAAACCTTCAGCGAATGGATCGTCGATAAAACCCAGTTCAAGGGCGAACTGCCGACCATCCCGGGAATGGAATTAACTGATAACCTGATGGCATTTGTCGAACGCAAGCTCTTCACCTTGAACACCGGGCATGCTATAACCGCCTACCTCGGAAAACTGGCGGGCCACCAGACGATTCGCGACGCGATCCTCGACGAGAAAATTCGGGCCGTCGTGCAGGGCGCGATGGAGGAGAGCGGCGCGGTGTTGATCAAACGCTACGCCTTTGACCCGCAGAAGCACGCGGCTTATATCCAGAAAATTCTTGGCCGTTTCGAGAACCCGTACCTGAAAGACGATGTCGAGCGCGTAGGCCGTCAGCCGCTGCGCAAACTGAGCGCCGGCGACCGTTTAATTAAGCCGCTGCTGGGTACGCTGGAATACGGCCTGCCGCACCGCAATCTGGTGAAAGGGATTGCGGCGGCGATGCATTTCCGTAGCGAAGACGATCCGCAGGCGCAGGAGCTGGCGACACTGATCGCCGACAAAGGGCCGCAGGCCGCGCTGGCGCAGATTTCCGGCCTTGACGCGGCAAGCGATGTCGTCGCGGAGGCCGTTAACGACTATAACGCGGTAAAATGATGCACAACCTGGCGCGGCCGACGTCGCGCCCATTACGACTCCTGTCAGATATGCAGGCAATGATGGAAGAAACACAAGCATTTGAAAACCGTGTGCTTGAGCGTCTGAATGCTGGCAAAACCGTACGAAGCTTCCTGATCGCCACCGTCGAGCTGTTAACGGAAGCGGTCAATATTCTGGTGCTTCAGGTGTTCCGTAAAGACGACTACGCGGTGAAATACGCCGTCGAGCCCTTGCTGGAGGGCAGCGGGCCGCTCGGCGATCTCTCAGTACGCCTGAAGCTGATTTATGGCCTTGGGGTGATAAGTCGTGCCGAATATGAAGACGCCGAGCTGCTGATGGCCCTGCGCGAAGAGCTTAATCACGACGGCAATGAGTACAGCTTTACCGACGACGAAATTATCGGTCCGTTCGGCGAACTGCACTGCGTCGCCGCCCTGCCGCCAACGCCGCAGTTTGATGACAGCGACGCCGAACTGCTGGCAATGCAGAAACTGCGTTACCAGCAGATGGTGCGTTCAACGATGGTGTTGTCCCTGACTGAGCTGATTTCACGAATCAGCTTAAAAAAAGCCTTCCAGAAATCAACGCTCTGATTCCGGCTCCGTCTGGTCGCAGGTCGGCCGGTAAAGCTGACGATAATATTCCAGACGCTGCAGAAACAACGCTTCCTTATCCTGAGGGATATCTCGCGGTACATGCTGCAGCCGCGGAGACTTTTTCAAATACTCCATAAACGCCTGACTGGAAGCCATAAAATCAACCGCTTTGTCGATTAAACGTGGTACGCCGTCGCCGATCTTTGCCATCACGTCCTCCTTTTGGGAATAATCTGATTAAGCATTAGCCAATTCACCGGCGTGGGTTAAGGAAAACGTGCTTATCTGCCGACAGGCTTCACAGAAATGAAATTAGCGCGGGTATCGGAAGGAATAATTATAAAATTCAAATTATTAGCAGATTAAGGTATCGTATTCTGACGGCGATAAACGGCGAATTTTTGATAAATAGCTATCAACAATAGCGGTCACGGCACATACTATAGGCGAATGAAGCCCCTTTATTAACAGATCAAATCACCATGAAAGAAGTCGAAAAGAATGAAATCAAACGTCTGAGCGATCGTCTCGACGCCATCCGCCACCAGCAGGCCGAGCTGTCGCTGGTGGAAGCTGCCGATAAATACGCGGAGCTGGAGAAAGAAAAAGCCACTCTGGAAACGGAGATTGAACGTCTGCGTTCCGTCCAGAGCCAGAAGCTGAGCAAAGAGGCGCAGAAGCTGATGAGCCTGCCGTTCCGCCGCGCGATTACCAAAAAAGAGCAGGCCGATATGGGCAAGCTGAAGAAAAGCGTCCGCGGCCTGGTGGTCGTCCATCCGATGACCGCCCTGGGCCGGGAAATGGGCCTGAAAGAGATGACCGGTTTCGCCCGCAGCGAATTCTGATCCCCAGCCCTCTCCGTTCGGAGAGGGTTATTCTGTCCTACCCCCCCTTTTTCGTTCCCTGCCCGGCCGATTGGTCCAACCAATAATTTTATCTACCCCCCGGCAGTTCACAAATCCATCAAAATACATCACAAACCCGTTGCCTAAGAGTAACATCTGGTTAACCATTCGTTGTCATCAACCCTGCTATCCCTAATTGGCCGGGCCAATTTTACCTACGACGGGTCGGCAAAGAGCGCAGACTCAGCCCACCCGTCCTGGCGGCCCGATGGAGACCCTGCATGAATCTCTGGCAACAAAACTACGATCCCGCCGGTAATATCTGGTTATCCAGTCTTATCGCATCGCTACCGATTCTGTTTTTCTTTTTTGCGCTGATAAAGCTCAAACTGAAAGGCTATCTCGCCGCTACCTGGACCGTTGCGATCGCCCTGGCCGTCGCATTGCTGTTCTATAAAATGCCGGTGGACCGCGCCCTGGCCTCGGTGGTGTATGGCTTCTTCTACGGGCTGTGGCCCATCGCCTGGATTATTATTGCCGCAGTCTTCGTCTATAAAATCTCGGTGAAGACCGGACAGTTCGACATTATCCGCTCGTCGATCCTGTCGATTACGCCTGACCAGCGCCTGCAGATGCTGATCGTCGGCTTCTCGTTCGGCGCCTTTCTCGAAGGGGCGGCGGGATTTGGCGCGCCGGTGGCGATTACCGCGGCGCTGCTGGTCGGCCTCGGGTTTAACCCGCTGTATGCCGCAGGCCTGTGCCTGATCGTCAACACCGCGCCGGTGGCCTTCGGCGCGATGGGCATCCCGATCCTGGTAGCCGGTCAGGTGACCGGTATCGACAGCTTCGCCATCGGCCAGATGGTGGGTCGCCAGCTGCCGTTCCTGACCATTATCGTGCTGTTCTGGATCATGGCGATTATGGACGGCTGGCGGGGCATCAAAGAGACCTGGCCGGCGGTGATGGTCGCAGGCGGCTCGTTCGCTATCGCCCAGTACCTCAGCTCTAACTTCCTTGGCCCGGAGCTGCCGGACATCATCTCATCGCTGGTCTCCCTGGTCTGCCTGACCCTGTTCCTCAAACGCTGGCAGCCGGTGCGCATCTTCCGCTTTGGCGATATCGGCGCCTCGCAGGTGGATATGACGCTGGCCCGCACGCGCTACACCGCGGGACAAGTGATCCGCGCCTGGTCGCCGTTCCTGTTCCTGACCGCCACCGTGACCCTGTGGAGCGTGCCGCCGTTCAAAGCGCTGTTCGCACCGGGCGGCGCGATGTATGACTTCGTCATCAATATTTCGGTGCCGTTCCTCGACAAAATGGTCGCCCGCATGCCGCCGGTGGTCAGCGCCGCGACGCCTTACGCCGCCATCTATAAGTTTGACTGGCTGTCGGCAACCGGCACCGCCATTCTGTTCGCCGCCCTGCTGTCCATCGTCTGGCTGCGCATGAAGCCGAAAGACGCGCTGACCACCTTCGCCGGAACGCTGAAGGACCTGGCGCTGCCGATCTACTCTATCGGCATGGTGCTGGCGTTCGCCTTTATCTCCAACTACTCCGGGCTGTCGTCGACCCTGGCCCTGGCGCTGGCCCATACCGGCCACGCGTTTACTTTCTTCTCGCCGTTCCTGGGCTGGCTGGGGGTATTCCTGACCGGTTCGGACACCTCGTCTAACGCCCTGTTCGCCGCGCTGCAGGCAACGGCGGCGCAGCAGATTGGCGTCTCCGATATCCTGCTGGTCGCAGCCAATACCACCGGCGGCGTCACCGGCAAGATGATTTCCCCGCAGTCGATCGCCATCGCCTGCGCCGCGGTAGGCCTGGTGGGTAAAGAGTCGGATCTGTTCCGCTTTACCGTCAAACACAGCCTGATCTTCACCTGCATGGTGGGTCTGATCACTACGCTGCAGGCCTACGTTTTAACCTGGATGATACCGTGATAGTGATGCCTAAACGCCTGGCCGACGACGTGGCGCGTCGCGTCCGGGCGCTGATTGAAGAACAACAGCTGGAGGCGGGCATGCGACTGCCCGCCGAGCGCCAGCTCGCCGCTCAGCTCGGCGTCTCGCGCAATTCCCTGCGCGAAGCGCTGGCGATGCTGGTCAATGAAGGGGTGCTGCTGAGCCGTCGCGGCGGCGGCACTTTCGTCCGCTTTCAGCATGAGCCGTGGTCGGAGCAAAACATCGTCCAGCCGCTGAAGACGCTGCTGGCCGATGACCCTGACTACAGCTTCGACATCCTCGAGGCCCGCCACGCCATCGAAGCCAGCACCGCGTGGCACGCGGCGATGCGGGCCACCGACGCCGATAAAGAAAAAATTCGCCTGTGCTTTGAAGCGACCCAGAGCGAAGACCCGGATATCGCCTCGCAGGCGGACGTCCGCTTTCATCTGGCCATCGCCGAAGCCTCGCATAACGTGGTGCTCCTGCAAACCATGCGCGGCTTTTTCGACCTGCTGCACTCCTCCGTCAAGCAGAGCCGTCAGCGGATGTATCTGGTGCCGCCGGTTTTTGCCCGCCTGACCGAACAGCACCAGGCCGTCATGGAGGCGATTGTCGCCGGCGACGCCGAGGCGGCGCGCCAGGCGATGATGGCCCACTTAGGTTTTGTCCACGCCACCATTAAACGTTTTGATGAAGACCAGGCCCGCCAGGCGCGAATTACTCGCCTGCCCGGCGATGCTATTGATAATTCCAGGGAGAATTCGTGATGATTATTTCCGCCGCCAGCGACTATCGCGCCGCCGCCCAGCGTATCCTGCCGCCGTTCCTGTTCCACTATATCGACGGCGGGGCTTACGCCGAACATACCCTGCGCCGCAACGTCGAGGACCTTTCCGACGTGGCGCTGCGCCAGCGTATTCTGCGCAATATGTCGGACCTGAGCCTCGAGACCACCCTCTTCAACGAGAAGCTGGCGATGCCGACGGCGCTGGCGCCGGTGGGGCTGTGCGGAATGTACGCCCGCCGCGGCGAAGTGCAGGCCGCCGGCGCAGCGGATGACAAAGGCATTCCGTTTACCCTCTCCACCGTTTCCGTCTGTCCGATCGAAGAGGTCGCCCCGACCATCAAGCGGCCAATGTGGTTCCAGCTGTATGTTCTGCGCGACCGCGGCTTTATGCGTAATGCGCTGGAGCGCGCGAAGGCGGCGGGTTGTTCAACGCTGGTCTTTACCGTCGATATGCCGACTCCCGGCGCCCGCTACCGCGACGCCCATTCCGGCATGAGCGGCCCGAACGCCGCCCTGCGCCGCTACTGGCAGGCGGTCACCCATCCGCAGTGGGCATGGGACGTTGGCCTCAACGGCCGTCCGCACGATCTGGGGAATATCTCCGCCTATCTCGGCCAGCCGACCGGCCTGGAGGATTACATCGGCTGGCTGGCGAATAACTTCGATCCGTCGATTTCATGGAAAGACCTCGAGTGGATCCGTGATTTCTGGGACGGACCGATGGTGATCAAAGGGATCCTCGACCCGGAGGACGCCCGCGACGCGGTGCGCTTCGGCGCCGACGGCATTGTGGTCTCCAACCACGGCGGCCGCCAGCTTGACGGCGTGCTCTCCTCCGCCCGCGCCCTGCCGGCGATTGCCGACGCGGTGAAAGGCGACATTACCATTCTCGCCGACAGCGGCATCCGCAACGGTCTCGACGTCGTGCGCATGATCGCCCTGGGCGCCGACAGCGTACTGCTGGGCCGCGCTTACCTGTACGCCCTGGCGACCCACGGCAAGCAGGGGGTGGCGAATCTGCTGAATCTGATCGAGAAAGAGATGAAGGTGGCGATGACCCTGACCGGCGCAAAAACCATCGCGGACATTAGCCGTGATTCGCTGGTGCAGAACGCGGAGGCGCTGCAGACCTTCGATGCGCTGAAGCAGCATAACGCGGCATAAGCTGCGCCGTTTTGCTCTCCCCCTCCCCCTCTCCCTCAGGGAGAGGGCCGGGGTGAGGGTTGACCAAATATCTGCTATTCTGCCCCCCGCAATTAAGGGGGCAGTATGCTGAACATCGTGTTATTCGAACCAGAGATCCCGCCAAACACCGGGAATATTATCCGCCTGTGCGCCAACACGGGCTTCAGTCTGCATATCATTGAGCCCATGGGCTTCACCTGGGACGATAAGCGTCTGAGACGCGCCGGACTGGACTATCACGAGTTCACCGCCGTGCAGCGCCACGCCGATTACGCGGCGTTTATCGCCAGCGCGCAGCCGCAGCGTCTGTTCGCCCTGACCACCAAAGGTACGCCGGCGCACAGCGCGGTGAGCTATCAGGATGGCGATTTCTTGATGTTTGGTCCGGAAACCCGCGGTCTGCCGGCCAGCATCCTTGATGCCCTGCCGCCGGAGCAGAAAATTCGGATTCCGATGATGCCGGACAGCCGCAGCATGAACCTGTCAAACGCGGTGTCGGTGGTGGTGTACGAGGCCTGGCGGCAGCTGGGGTATCCAGGCGCCGTGCTGCGCAGCTAACTGACCCCTTCCCGGATGGCGGCGCACCGCGCCTTATCCGGGCGACATGCTGGGCGGGGAGAGATCGTAGGCCCGGTAAGCGCAGCGCCACCGGGCAAGAGGTTAAATCCCGTCACCGTACTCGAAAGTGTGGTGGATGCCGTTGAAATGCTGATCCATATCCATCGCCGGCTTGTCGCTCTCCGGCTTGCCGACGATACGCGCCGGCACGCCTGCGGCGGTGGTGTGCGGCGGAACCGGCTGCAATACCACCGAACCGGCGCCAATCTTCGCCCCACGCCCGACTTCGATATTGCCGAGGATTTTCGCTCCGGCGCCAATCATCACGCCTTCGCGAATTTTCGGGTGACGGTCGCCGCTGGTTTTACCGGTACCGCCGAGGGTGACCGACTGCAGTATAGAGACGTCATCCTCAATCACCGCCGTTTCGCCAACCACAATACCGGTGGCGTGGTCGAGCATAATCCCGCGGCCGATTTTCGCCGCCGGGTGGATATCCACCTGGAAAGAGACGGACACCTGGTTTTGCAGGAAAATCGCCAGCGCACGCCGGCCCTGAGTCCACAGCCAGTGGCCGATACGATAGGCCTGCAGGGCATGGAAACCCTTCAGATAGAGCAACGGCGTCGAGTATTTATCCACCGCCGGGTCACGCGTGCGCACCGCCTGAATATCACAGGCCGCCGAGGCGATCATTTCCGGGTCGGCGGCGTAGGCTTCTTCCACCACTTCGCGAATGGCGATAGCCGGCATAATCGGGGAAGCCAGCTTGTTGGCCAGCATATAGCTCAGCGCGCTGCCCAGATTTTCATGCTTGAGTAGCGTTGCGTGGTAAAAACTGGCGAGCATTGGCTCACAGTCCGCCAGAGCCCGGGCTTCGGCTTTAATATTATTCCAGACGATATCCAGTTCTTCACACGGCATTGCATACTCCAGGCGATATGGTAATGACCTGCCAGTTCTGCGCTGGCAGGGTCATTCAGGTGACAAAGGAAAGCTAATTGCTGCTGCGCTCGTCCTTGCGGGCGCGACCCAATAAGGTCAATGCTGCCTCGCGCGCAATTTTTCCGCAATACAATACCTGATAAATTTCCTCGGTTATTGGCATTTCGACACCTAAACGCTGTGCCAGAACGCGAACTTCCTTGGTATTGCGGTAGCCTTCAACCACCTGGCCAATCTTTTCCTGGGCGCTTTGCACGTCCATCCCCTGGCCGAGCATCATGCCGAAGCGACGGTTACGGGACTGGTTGTCGGTGCAGGTGAGCACCAGGTCACCGAGGCCGGCCATGCCCATAAAGGTTTCCGGGTCGGCGCCCAGCGCCGCGCCAAGGCGAGACATTTCCACCAGGCCACGGGTAATCAGCGCCGTCCGCGCATTGGCGCCGAAGCCGATGCCGTCCGACATCCCCGCCCCGATGGCGATGACGTTTTTCACCGCGCCGCCGAGCTGGACGCCGATAAAGTCCGGGTTGATGTAGACGCGGAAGCTCTTGCCGCAGTGCAGCAGGTGCTGCAGATCCTCGGCAAACTGCGGATCCGTCGCCGCCAGCGAAATCGCCGTCGGCAGGCCGGCGGCCAGCTCTTTGGCGAAGGTTGGCCCGGAGATCACCGCCAGCGGGATATCATCGCCCAGCGCTTCACGCGCCACGTCCTGCAGCAGACGACCGGTTTCGGCCTCGAGGCCTTTGGTCGCCCATACCAGACGCGCGTCAGGACGCATCAGCGGTTTAATCTGGCGTAACACCTGACCAAACACATGGCTTGGCACCACCACCAGAATATCGCGGCTGGCGGCCAGGGCGGTGGCCAGGTCGCTTTCAAGATGCAGCGTATCCGGGAAAGGCACATCGGGAAGGAACGCGGCGTTGCAGCGATCGTGTTGCAGCGTCGCGATATGTTTCGGGTCATGGCCCCAGAGCACAACGTGGTGGCCATTTCTTGCCAGGGTGATGGCAAGAGCGGTGCCGTAAGAGCCGGCACCGATCACAGTCATTGCAGCATTAAGTGCGTTCATCAGGCATCCTGATGTTGTTCTGCACCTTCGCCAGCCTGCTGCTGCAGATAGTTCATAAACAGCGCATCGAAGTTCACTGGCGCAAGGTTAAGTTGCGGGAAGGTACCGCGGGAAACCAGGCTGGTGATGCACTCGCGCGCGTACGGGAACAGAATGTTCGGGCAGTATGCGCCAAGGCAGTGCGCCATCTGGGTGCCTTCAATGCCGTCGATGGAGAAAATACCGCCCTGCTGTACTTCGCAGAGGAACGCGGTCTCTTCGCCCAGCGCGGCGGTCACGGTTACACGCAGCACCACTTCATAAACGCCTTCAGCCAGCTGGGTGGAGGCGGTATCCAGATCAAGTTTAACTTCCGGCTGCCAGTCTTTCTGGAAAACTTGCGGCGCGTTCGGCGCTTCAAAAGAGATATCTTTGGTATAGATACGCTGGATCTGGAAGGTCATTTCGGTGCTGTTTTGTTCTGACATAGTAAAACCCTTTCGTGTTGTCCTTAAATACGCGCTTCCGGCAGGGAAAGCGCGCAAAAATTAGCGCAAGAGGGGATCAAGTCCACCACGTGAATCAAGCGCATACAAGTCGTCACAGCCGCCAATGTGCTGCGCATCAATAAAAATCTGCGGAACCGTCGTCCGTCCGCTGCGCTGGATCATCTCCTCACGCTTCGCGGCATCGCCATCGATCGGCAACTCATGGAACGTTACGCCTTTGCTGTTCAGCAGCGCTTTCGCGCGGATGCAGAACGGGCAGGTCGCTTTGGTGTAGATCTCAATATTGGCCATGACTTCACTCCTGTTATTACCCTGAGGGTTTTACGCCGCAGCCTGTGTTCCCCTCACGTCAGGCGCGAAGGGGAAAACGCGGCGGCATCACCACGCGAGGTAAGTTATTTGCCGCGTACCAGAGGGAGGTTTTCGCCGCTCCAGCCAGCAATGCCCTCTTTCAGTACAAAGACTTTTTCAAACCCGGCTTTGTTCAGCGCGCTGGCTGGCTCTTGCGCCTGCATGCCGGAACCGTCTACCACAATAATGGGTTGCGATTTGTGTTTTTCCAACTCGCCGACGTTATTCGCTTTGATATCGCTGGGCAGCAGGTTGATGGCGCCGGCAATATGACCTTTACGGAAATCGTCACGCTGACGCAGGTCGACCACCACCGCGTCTTCTTTATTGATAAGACGCGTCGCTTCACCACGGGTGATGACTTTAACTTTCGACATCAGGCCCTTGAAGGTGGTGAACAGCACCGCCCCCAGCAGCGCGATCCACGCGATGCTCAGAACAGGGTGACGGCCGATGAATTGCATAATTTCTTGCATGGGGGGTTACAACTCCCGACTAAGTGAGAAAAAAACCAGGAAAGGAGTATACCTGTGCCTTGCGGCAATTACAGCCAGTGAGCGCGATGTAATGTATTTTCTGCGGGCGGCGGCGAAAAAAAGCCGTTCTCGCTGACGCGCCGCGGCCCGGCCGCTCCCTTTCTTTGATCTTTCACGGGGATTTAAACGATTCAGCTGTAGTAAAATTACGCAAAATTTCTGTCTTTGAGCATGAGGTTGTCGCAATGTCGGTTACTAAAAAACCTATGGTACTGGTGATTCTGGATGGCTACGGCTATCGCGAAGACCAACAGGATAACGCCATTTACAGCGCTAAAACGCCGGTAATGGACGCCCTGTGGGCCAAACGTCCGCATACCCTGATCGATGCATCCGGCCTGGAAGTTGGCCTGCCGGACCGTCAGATGGGGAACTCCGAAGTGGGCCACGTCAACCTGGGCGCCGGTCGTATCGTCTATCAGGACCTGACCCGTCTCGATGTGGAAATTAAAGAACGCACCTTCTTCGCCAATCCGGTACTGACCGCCGCGGTCGATAAAGCGGTTGCCGCGGGTAAAGCGGTACATATCATGGGTCTGATGTCGCCGGGCGGCGTTCACAGCCATGAAGATCACATCATGGCGATGGTGGAGCTGGCGGCAGAGCGCGGCGCTGAGAAGATCTACCTGCACGCTTTCCTCGACGGTCGTGACACCCCACCGCGCAGCGCGGAAAAAACGCTGGCAAAATTCGAAGCCAAATTTGCCGCGCTGGGCAAGGGCCGCATCGCGTCGCTCATTGGCCGCTACTACGCCATGGACCGCGACAACCGCTGGGATCGCGTTGAGCAGGCTTACGATCTGATGACGCTGGCGAAAGGCGAATTCCAGGCCGATACCGCCGTCGCCGGCCTGCAGGCTGCCTACGCCCGTGACGAAAACGACGAGTTCGTGAAAGCGACCGTGATCCGCGCCGCCGGCCAGGCCGATGCCGCGATGGAAGATGGCGATGCGCTGATCTTCATGAACTTCCGTGCTGACCGCGCACGCGAAATCACCCGCGCCTTCGTCAACGCCGACTTCGACGGCTTTGCGCGTAAGAAAGTGGTTAACCTCGACTTCGTGATGCTCACCGAATATGCCGCCGACATCAAAGTGGCCTGCGCCTACCCGCCCGCCTCGCTGGCCAATACCTTCGGCGAGTGGATGGCGAAGCACGATAAAACCCAGCTGCGCATCTCCGAAACCGAGAAATACGCCCACGTCACCTTCTTCTTCAACGGCGGCGTAGAAGAGCCGTTCAAAGGCGAAGAGCGGATCCTGATTAACTCGCCGAAAGTGGCGACCTACGATCTGCAGCCGGAAATGAGCTCCGCCGAGCTGACCGAAAAACTGGTCGCGGCCATCAAAGGCGGCCAGTACGACACCATCATCTGTAACTACCCGAACGGCGATATGGTTGGCCATACCGGCGTGATGGAAGCGGCAGTGAAAGCCGTTGAAGCGCTGGATCACTGTATCGATCAGGTGGCGCAGGCGGTGGAATCCGTTGGCGGCCAGTTGCTGATCACCGCCGACCACGGTAACGCCGAACAGATGCGCGACCCGGCCACCGGTCAGGCGCACACCGCCCACACCAACCTGCCGGTTCCGCTGATCTACGTCGGTAACAAAGCGGTCAAAGCGGTCAATGGCGGCAAACTTTCCGACATCGCCCCGACCATGCTGTCGCTGATGGGAATGGAAATCCCGCAAGAGATGACTGGCAAGCCGCTGTTCATCGTGGAATAATCCTTCCCCATGAGGGGAAAGGCGACGTATTCAACTACATGGATCGCAACGGCAGTTCGATCCGTCCTTTACGCCAGCGCGCTCAGCGCTGGCGTATTACTGTGCGCGTCATCTGCGCACGCCGACGATCGCGATCAGCTAAAGTCCATCCAGGCCGACATCGCCGCCAGGCAGCGGGCGATTAAGCAACAGCAGCAGCAGCGCGCAAGCCTGCTCGCTCAGCTCAAAGCGCAGGAAGAGGCGATCGCCGCCGCGGCCCGCAAACTGCGCGAAACCCAGGACAGCCTGAACCAGCTCAATAAGCAGATTGACGAGATGAACGCTTCTCTCGCGAAGCTGGAGCGCCAGCGCGCG
This sequence comes from Klebsiella sp. JB_Kp042, assembly GCF_040065275.1. NCBI lineage: Bacteria > Pseudomonadati > Pseudomonadota > Gammaproteobacteria > Enterobacterales > Enterobacteriaceae > Klebsiella > Klebsiella sp. JB_Kp042. The sequence continues at coordinate 77,159 of NZ_JBEAJL010000010.1, read as the reverse complement.
TCTCAGGAGCGTAACCTCGCCGCGCAGCTTGACGCGGCGTTCCGCCAGGGGCCGCATACCGGCATCCAGATGGTGCTGAGCGGTGAAGAGGGTCAGCGCAATCAGCGGATGCAGGTCTATTTCAGCTATTTCAACCAGGCCCGCCAGGAAACCATCGCGGAACTGAAGAAAACGCGCGAAGAGATGGCGGTGCAAAAGTCGATGCTCGAAGAGAAGCAGAGCCAGCAGCAGACGCTGGTCTACGAGCAAAAAGCCCAGCAGGCGAAGCTGGAGCAGGCGCGTAACGAACGGAAAAAGACCCTTTCCGGCCTGGAGTCCTCCATTCAGCGGGGTCAGCAACAGTTAAGTGAATTGCGGGCTAACGAATCGCGCCTACGCGGTCGTATCGCCCAGGCGGAGGCTGCCGCCAAAGCCCGTGCCGATCGGGAAGCTCGCGATGCGCAGGCGGTGCGCGACCGCCAGCAGGAAGCATCGCGCAAAGGCACCACCTATAAACCAACGGAAAGCGAGCGTTCGCTGATGTCGCGCACCGGCGGGCTGGGCTCGCCGCGCGGTCAGGCGTTCTGGCCGGTTCGCGGTCCGCTCCTTCATCGATATGGCGAACAGCTGCAAGGTGAACTACGTTGGAAAGGGATGGTTATCGCCGCGTCTGAAGGCACCGAAGTCAGAGCGATTGCCGATGGTCGGGTCATTCTGGCCGACTGGCTGCAGGGCTATGGTCTGGTGGTGGTGGTCGAGCATGGCAAAGGCGACATGAGCCTGTATGGCTATAACCAAAGCGCGCTGGTCAGCGTCGGTACGCAGGTGCGTGCCGGTCAGCCTATCGCGCTCGTAGGCAGCAGCGGCGGTCAGGGCCGTCCGTCGCTCTATTTCGAAATTCGCCGCCAGGGTCAGGCGGTCAATCCACAGCCGTGGTTGGGAAGATAAGTTTTGCTTCAATTTCGCGCAATTGCTCTTGCCGTAGCCGGTTCGCTGGCTCTGGCGGCGCCAGCGTTCGCTGGCAAACTCTCCATCGTTATTGACGATTTTGGCTACCGCCCGCAGACCGAAAATCAGGTGCTGGCGCTGCCGTCCACTATCTCCGTCGCCGTGCTGCCGAACGCGCCGCACGCCCGGGAAATGGCCACGAAAGCGCATAATCTGGGCCATGAAGTGCTCATCCACCTGCCGATGGCGCCGCTCAGCAAACAGCCGCTGGAAAAAGACACCCTGCGCCCCGAAATGAGCAGCGAGGAGATCGAGCGCATCATCCGCGAGGCCTATGGCAAAGTCCCCTACGCCGTCGGGCTGAATAACCATATGGGCAGCGCGATGACCTCCAACCTGTTTGGCATGCAGAAGGTGATGCAGGCCCTGGAGCGCTACAATCTCTATTTTCTCGACAGCGTGACCATCGGCAATACCCAGGCCATGCGCGCCGCGCAGGGCACCGGGGTGAAGGTGATTAAGCGTAAGGTGTTTCTGGACGATACGCAGAATGAAGCCGATATCCGCACTCAGTTCAACCGCGCCATCGCCCTGGCGCGGCGTAACGGTTCGGCGATAGCCATTGGCCATCCGCATCCGACGACGGTGCGGGTGCTGCAGCAGATGGTCTATAACCTGCCGCCGGATATCACGCTGGTGCGCCCGAGCAGCCTGCTCAACGAGCCGCAGGTCGACAACTCGACGCCAAACTATGCTCAGCCGCCTGCGCAACAAACGCCGCCGCAGCAGCAGAAGCCGCGTAATCCGTTCCACGGCGTGAAGTATTGCAAGCCGAAGCGCCCGCTGGAGCCCGTGAACGCCAGCCGCTTCTTCACTATCCTCAGCGACAGCATCAGCCAGAGCGCGCTGGTCCAGTACTATCGCCTCAAATGGCAGGGCTGGGACAATCCCGGCAGCTAGACCACTCAGGGGTCCGTTCGCTTTTGCGCGACGGGCGCCTGGTTATCTTCGTGGGCGTACCACGCCTTAAAATATTTGAGAAAGCTGTAAAACGTGGCGTACAGGCCGGTGACCACGCCGACTTTGCCATAGCGCCACGCCCCGCTGAACAGATACCACTTAAAGAAAGCGCCAATGGCGCTGACGATCCCCCGCGTCAGCGAAGGTGTGATCTGCTGGTGCTTCACCAGCCGGGTGGTATAGCTGTTCAGCTTATTAAACACTTCATGCAGCGAATAAAAGGTGTCATGGCGTACAAAGCCCGGCAGCCTGACGGAGCGCGCGTGTCCGACCACCTGGTCATCCACCGGCCGGTCGTTAAACCGCGCCTGCTGGCGGTTAAAGAGGCGCACCGGGTAATCCGGCGAGGAAATGGGGTAGATCGTCCGCACCTGCGTGCCGAGGACAAACCAGTAGCGCGGCAAACGCCAGGCGCAGGCCGGGTCAGGCTCCTCCCCCGCTTTTAGCGCCTGAATGGCCGCCACGACGTCGTTATCAAGAATTTCATCGCTGTCCATGCACAGCACCCAGTCATGGCTGGCCAGCCCGATGGCATAGTTCATCTGCGCGCCGTGGGCTTTATAGGCATGATGATGGACGGTGAGACCAAACTGCTGACAAATAGAGACCGTTTCGTCGGTGCTACCGGAGTCGACGACAATACACTCATCGGCCACCTTCAGCAGCGGGGGCAGCACCTCCATGAGCAGACGTGCAGAGTTACAGGTCAGTAAGCATACGGAGAGTTTAAGCATGATCGTTTCAAAGTTAAACCGCGACTAAACACACTGTATAAGCGAATAACCGTAAAATCGATGTAGAAATTGTGCGCTTGATATTAAGCAGGCTAAAAATGTTATCCAAATCTAAATTAAGGCGCCCGCAGGCGCCTTTTTTGCTGATGTTTACAACAGACCGGAGGCGTTATTCCCAGCTCAGAACCACTTTACCGGACTGACCGGAGCGCATGGCGTCAAAGCCCTTCTGGAAGTCGTCAATGCCGAAGCGGTGGGTGATGATCGGCGAAAGATCCAGGCCAGACTGGATCAGCGCCGCCATCTTGTACCAGGTTTCGAACATTTCGCGACCATAGATCCCTTTGATAAACAGCCCTTTGAAGATGACCTTGGTCCAGTCGATGGACATATCCGACGGCGGGATACCCAGCATCGCGATACGGCCGCCGTGGTTCATGGTATCCAGCATGCTGCGGAACGCCGGCGGCGCGCCGGACATCTCCAGACCCACGTCGAAACCTTCGGTCATCCCCAGCTCGGCCATCACGTCGTTGAGGTTCTCTTTCGCCACGTTCACCGCGCGGGTGACGCCCATTTTGCGCGCCAGCTCGAGACGGTACTCGTTAACGTCAGTGATCACCACGTTACGCGCGCCGACGTGTTTCGCCACCGCCGCCGCCATCACGCCGATCGGACCGGCGCCGGAGACCAGCACGTCTTCCCCCACCAGATCGAAGGAGAGCGCGGTGTGCACGGCGTTGCCGAATGGGTCGAAGATGGACGCCAGGTCATCAGAGATATTGTCGGGAATTTTAAAGGCGTTAAAGGCCGGGATCACCAGATACTCGGCAAAGCAGCCCGGGCGGTTGACGCCCACGCCGATGGTGTTGCGGCAAAGGTGGGTACGGCCTGCGCGGCAGTTACGGCAGTGGCCGCAGGTGATATGCCCTTCGCCGGAGACGCGGTCGCCAATCTTAAAGCCGCGCACTTCCTGGCCAATCCCCACCACTTCGCCGACATATTCGTGCCCGACCACCATCGGCACCGGAATGGTCTTCTGCGACCACTCATCCCAGTTGTAGATGTGCACGTCGGTCCCGCAAATGGCGGTCTTGCGGATTTTAATCAGCAGATCGTTATGGCCGACTTCCGGTTCCGGTACGTCGGTCATCCAGATGCCTTCTTCCGCTTTCAGTTTGGATAACGCTTTCATCTCACACCCTTATTAGGCGATGACGCCCAGTTGTTTGCCGATGCGGGTAAAGGCTTCCACCGCACGCTCAATTTGTTCAGGGGTATGCGCCGCCGACATCTGGGTGCGAATACGCGCCTGGCCTTTCGGTACCACCGGATAGAAGAAGCCGGTGACATAGATCCCTTCTTTCTGCAGTTCGCGGGCAAAGTTCTGCGCCACCACCGCTTCACCCAGCATCACCGGAATGATGGCGTGGTCGGCGCCCGCTAGGGTGAAGCCTGCCGCAGTCATTTTTTCACGGAACAGACGCGCGTTGGCCCACAGGCGATCGCGCAGGTCTGCGCCCTCTTCGACCATCTCCAGCACTTTGATGGAGGCGGCCACGATGGCCGGCGCCAGAGAGTTGGAGAACAGATACGGACGGGAACGCTGGCGCAGCCACTCGACCACCTCTTTGCGTGCGGCGGTGTAGCCGCCGGAGGCGCCGCCCAGCGCTTTACCCAGCGTGCCGGTGATGATGTCGACGCGCCCCATCACATCGCAGTATTCGTGGGAGCCGCGACCGTTTTCGCCGACGAAGCCGACGGCGTGGGAGTCATCGACCATCACCAGCGCATCGTATTTATCCGCCAGGTCGCAAACGCCTTTCAGGTTGGCGATCACGCCGTCCATCGAGAAGACGCCGTCGGTGGCGATCAGCACGTGACGCGCGCCAGCGTCGCGGGCTTCTTTCAGACGCGCTTCCAGTTCCTGCATATCGTTGTTGGCATAGCGGAAGCGCTTTGCTTTACACAGGCGCACGCCGTCGATGATCGAGGCATGGTTCAGGGCGTCGGAGATAATGGCGTCTTCCGGGCCGAGCAGCGTTTCAAACAGGCCGCCGTTGGCGTCGAAGCAGGAGGAGTAGAGGATTGCGTCTTCCATACCGAGGAAATCCGCCAGCTTCTTCTCCAGCTGCTTGTGCGTATCCTGGGTGCCGCAGATGAAGCGTACCGAGGCCATCCCGAAGCCGTGGCTGTCCATACCGGATTTCGCCGCGTCGATCAGCGCCGGGTGGTTGGCCAGACCCAGATAGTTATTGGCGCAGAAGTTAATCACGTGGCTGTCGCCGACGGTAATGTCCGCCTGCTGCGCCGAGGTGATGATGCGCTCTTCTTTAAACAAGCCTTCGGCCCGAGCGGTCTCCAGATTGCTAGTTAACTGTTTGTAGAAATCACCACGCATTGCAACTCTCCAGATTCGGCAAAATTTGGCACATATTACCCAAAGCTATACGCTGATACGAGATGATGCAGGCCTGAATGAATTATTTGCAGCATAAATCACGTCAGCCCAGCACCTTATTCTGCGAATGGCTGTAGGCTTGCTCATGTGGTGATATGATATGAGCATTCATGTCCGGATTGTCTCCGGGCTCTCAACTTCAAAGGTACAGTTATGATCATCGTAACCGGCGGCGCAGGCTTTATCGGTAGCAACATCGTTAAAGCGCTGAATGACAAGGGCATTACTGACATTCTGGTTGTCGACAATCTGAAAGACGGCACCAAGTTTGTGAACCTGGTTGACCTGAACATCGCTGACTACATGGATAAAGAAGACTTTCTGATCCAGATTATGGCAGGCGAAGAGTTCGGCGACATTGACGCAATCTTCCACGAAGGCGCGTGCTCTTCCACCACGGAGTGGGACGGCAAGTACATGATGGACAACAACTATCAGTACTCCAAAGAGCTGCTGCACTACTGCCTGGAGCGCGAAATTCCGTTCCTGTACGCCTCTTCGGCGGCCACCTACGGTGGACGCACCAGCGATTTCATCGAGTCTCGCGAGTATGAGCAGCCGCTAAACGTCTACGGCTACTCCAAATTCCTGTTCGATGAATACGTTCGTCAGATCCTACCGGAAGCCAATTCGCAGATCGTCGGCTTCCGCTACTTCAACGTCTACGGGCCGCGCGAAGGCCACAAAGGCAGCATGGCAAGCGTCGCTTTCCACCTCAACACCCAGCTGAATAATGGCGAAAGTCCGAAACTGTTCGAAGGCAGCGACGGCTTCAAGCGCGACTTCGTCTACGTCGGCGACGTGGCTGACGTCAACCTGTGGTTCTGGGAAAACGGCGTTTCCGGCATCTTCAACCTCGGCACTGGCCGCGCGGAATCCTTCCAGGCCGTCGCCGACGCGACCCTGGCGTACCACAAAAAAGGCAGCATCGAGTACATCCCATTCCCGGACAAACTGAAAGGCCGCTACCAGGCGTTCACCCAGGCGGATCTGACTAACCTGCGTAAAGCGGGCTATGACAAACCGTTCAAAACCGTTGCAGAAGGCGTAACGGAGTATATGGCCTGGCTGAATCGGGATGCGTAAGAGATAACATGAAAATTCTGGTGGTAGGCCCGTCTTGGGTGGGCGACATGATGATGTCGCAAAGTCTTTATCGTACGCTCAGGGCGCGCTATCCCCAGGCGATTATCGACGTGATGGCGCCAGCCTGGTGTCGTCCGTTGTTATCGCGCATGCCGGAAGTGAACGAAGCGATCCCGATGCCGCTGGGCCACGGCGCGCTGGCTATCGGCGAACGCCGCAAACTCGGCCACAGCCTGCGCGAGCGTCGCTACGATCGCGCTTACGTGCTGCCAAACTCGTTTAAATCGGCATTAGTCCCCTTCTTTGCCAACATCCCGCTACGCACCGGCTGGCGCGGCGAGATGCGCTACGGCCTGCTCAACGACGCCCGGGTGCTGGACAAAGACGCCTGGCCGCTGATGGTGGAACGCTACGTGGCGCTGGCCTACGACAACGGCGTGATGCGCTGCGCCAAAGATCTGCCGCAGCCGCTGCTATGGCCGCAGCTGCAGGTCAACGAAGGGGAAAAGTCGCAGGCCTGCAGCGCCTTTAACCTGTCCAACGATCGGCCGATCATCGGCTTTTGCCCCGGCGCGGAGTTCGGCCCGGCAAAACGCTGGCCGCACTATCACTATGCTGCGCTGGCGAAAAAGCTCATCGACGATGGTTATCAGATTGCGCTATTTGGCTCGGCAAAAGATAACGAGGCCGGCAAAGAGATCATCGCCGCCCTCAGCAGCGAGCAGCAGGCCTGGTGCCGGAATCTGGCGGGTGAAACCCAGCTGGAGCAGGCGGTGATCCTGATTGCCGCCTGTAAAGCGGTGGTGACTAACGATTCGGGGCTGATGCACGTCGCCGCGGCGCTGGACCGCCCGCTGGTGGCGCTGTATGGCCCGAGCAGTCCGGACTTTACCCCGCCGCTGTCGCATAAAGCGCGCGTGATCCGTCTGATTACCGGCTACCACAAGGTGCGCAAAGGCGATGCCGCGGAAGGTTATCATCAGAGCCTGATCGACATTACGCCAGAGCGCGTCCTGCAAGAGCTGAACGAATTGCTGACGGAAAAAACCGGGCACGAGGAAGCGTAGCGGATGCGGGTATTGATTGTAAAAACCTCATCGATGGGCGACGTGCTGCACACGCTGCCCGCGCTGACCGACGCCGCGCAGGCCATCCCCGGCATCCGCTTCGACTGGGTTGTGGAAGAAGGCTTCGCGCAGATCCCCTCCTGGCATGACAGCGTCGAGCGGGTGATCCCGGTGGCGATCCGCCGCTGGCGTAAAGCCTGGCTCTCCGCGCCGATCAAAGCGGAGCGTAAAGCCTTTCGCGAGGCCGTCCAGGCGGTCAAATATGACGCCATTATCGACGCCCAGGGGCTGGTGAAAAGCGCTGCGCTGGTCACCCGTCTGGCGCACGGCGTCAAGCATGGTATGGACTGGCAAACGGCCCGCGAGCCGCTGGCCAGCCTGTTTTACAACCGCCGCCACCACATTGCGAAACAGCAACACGCGGTGGAGCGTACCCGCGAGCTGTTCGCCAAAAGCCTCGGCTACGCGAAACCCCAAACCCAAGGGGATTACGCCATTGCGCGCCATTTCCTGCAGCACGAGGCTAACGCTGCCGCCCCCTATCTGGTGTTTCTGCACGCCACCACCCGCGACGATAAGCACTGGCCGGAAAACCGCTGGCAGGAACTGCTCGATCTGCTGGCCGACAGCGGCATCCGCATTAAGCTGCCGTGGGGCGCCCCGCACGAAGAGGCGCGGGCGAAGCGGCTGGCGGAAGGCCGGGAGTATGTTGAAGTGCTGCCGCGCATGAGCCTTGAGCAGGTGGCGCAGGTTCTGGCCAGCGCCCGGGCCGTCGTCTCGGTCGATACCGGCCTGAGTCATCTGACCGCCGCGCTGGATAAACCGAACTTCACGCTCTACGGCCCGACCGATCCGGGGCTGATTGGCGGATACGGTAAAAACCAGCACATCGTGCGGCCGGAAAACAGCGCCAGCACCGGCGATATTACCGCCAGCCGGGTTCATCTTCTTCTGCAAAATCAGGGGCTGCTCTGATGGGATCCCTGTTTAAGCAGATCTATCGCTACACCCGCCCTCGCGCTTATCGTCACAATGAAAATCTGTGGCCTTTTACCCGCATCGCCCGCGCGCCGAGCGGCGAAATCAGCGCGTTGCGTTATAAAGGGAAAACGGTGCCGCTGGTCAGCCTGAGCGCGCTGAAAAACAGCATGCAGGGCGAAGTCCTGCTGACCGCCACTGGCCCTTCGACCCGCAATATCGATTTTTCCCTGTTGTCGAAAACGATCCCGGTGATGGGCGTCAATGGTGCCTGGCATCTTGCCGACCGCCTGCACTTTTCGCTCTATACCATCGTCGACATGGAGTTTTTCGATAAGAAGCCGGACATTATCCGCGCCATCGTCAGTCAGCCGGACATTCTGCTGTTCACCACCATGCATGGGATCGCCAAAATCGTCGATCGCCATGCGGACGCGCTGCGCTGCCGTTTGGCGTTGATTGAGGACGGTTGCTATAAGATTTACCAGCCGAAAGTCGCCAGCGAAGCGATAAAGCGCACTTACCAGCAGAATCCGGCGATGTGCTTTCATCCCCAGCGCCCGGATATCTGTTTTAGCACCGATATTCGCCAGGGCGTCTTTGATGCCGGCACGGTGGTCTACTGGGCGCTGCAGATCCTCGCCTGGCTGGGCTTCAACACTATCCTGGTGAGCGGTCTGGATATGACTAACTTCAACCAGCCGCGATTCTACGAAACACAACAAGAAAAATTGCCTTCGTACCTGGCAACAAAAGTGGATACCCTCGTCATGCCCTCCTTTGCGCATGCCGCGCAGGTACTGCAGCAACGCCAGATCCGGGTCATTAATTTTTCACCAGAAAGCGCTGTGCCGGACACTATTTTCGAAAAGGTTGCGTTTAATGAGTACTTTAAAAATGAGTAACTACGCCAGACAGGGTTACTCGATTGTTTTTCCTTTGTTTTTATTTTTCAGCGCGATTTTTTGCATGTCCACCCGGACCAATAACCTGCTGCATTTATCGATCCTGCTGCTCTTGCTCTCGCTGGTACGCCCGGAAAACCGCCAGGCGCTGGCCGGCGTGTTACGCGAACAGTGGCAGACCTGGGCGCTGCTGGCGGTCTTCTTTATCTATTACGCCCTCAGTAACTTGTGGGGCCATACGCCGCAGCATATCGACTCGCCGATCACCCACGGCGTGTACCTGACGGGCTATCTGTTGCTGATGGCGATGCTGCTCTGCGACGAACGAACCCGCCGCCTGGCCATGCTGGCGGTGGTTGGCGGGATCACTGTGCTCTCGCTGTGGACGCTGATGTTCGACCACACCCTGGTCCTCACCGAACGGGCGGTCTCCCCCGAGAACCCCGGGCCAACAAACGTTATCGACCTTGCCGGATACTGCGGCATCGGCATCTTAATCTGCGGCATGCTACTGAAAGAAAAAGCCAGCCACTGGCTCTATCTGCCAGTGGCCATCATGCTGGTGATGATGCTGCTGACCCAAAGCCGCGGGCCGATCATCGCCCTGGTGCTGGCGGTCGGCTGTACGCTGCACCTGCACGTCTTCACCCGCCGCAACCTGCTGATCGCCGCGGCGCTGGCCGTGCTGGTGGCTCTGCTTTTGGTCATGACGCCGGTGGGCGACATGCTGCTCGCCCGTTTCGAAGAGTTGGGCACCCAAAGCGGGCTGCGCCTGAGCATCTGGCACCATACGCTGTCGGAGATGGCCAGCCAGCCCTGGCTGGGACGCGGTTTCAGCTATGAACTGGATTTCATCAACTACAGCGGCGAACACATCACCACCACCCACAGCGTATATATGGGCGCCCTGCTGAAAGGCGGCATCGTGGGTTTACTGCTGTTGCTGGCGGTCATTGCCTGCGGACTGTGGCAGGCGTGGCGCAAGCGCCGCTCCGACAGCCACTACAGTCTGGCGATCCTGTTTTACGCGCTGGTGTTTATGGCCTCGCAGGGGATGTTTATCATCAGCAACCCCCGGGAAACCTGGGTGCTGTTCTGGCTACCGCTGGGCATTGCGCTCAGCAAAGGGCTGGCGGAAAAGCGTTAACAAGAAAGGGCCGCTGACGGCCCTTTTTTATATTCACTTTTCTATTAACTGCGGGCGGCGACCAGCCGGTCGGCCTGCTCTTTAATCACCGGCCATACCGACTCAATCGCCACATCGGCGACATTCGCTTCTTCACAAACGATCTGCCTCGCTTTGTCATAGCCCGGCGCCCAGATATGATAGCCGGGCAGCCCGGTATCCTTGAGTTTGCGTTTGTTATAGACCGCCACCATCGGTTTATCGAAGGCGCGGGCGATATGCACAATCGAGGTGTCCGGCGTAATGACTAAATCACAGCTGCGAATCACCTCCACGGCGGAGTTGATGGTGCTGTCGGCGACGTATAGCGCCATATCCAGCCCCAGCTGCTGAATTTTCTCGCTGCGACCCACCATCACGATACAGACCCGGTAAGGCAGAGCATGTAGCCGCTCGACCAGGGTCGCCACCTGATGACGACAGAAGTCTTTATCCTCGGAGGCGGTAAAAGGGTTAATGGCGACGCGCAGTGCGACCTCTCCGGCCTGGGAAAGCAAGCGCGCCACTTTCTCCCGCTCATGGCGACAGCCGGGGAGATGATAGTCGTATGGCTGGTCGTCAACGACGCCAAAAAGCTTCACCACCTGTTGATAGCGCAGGGAAATATGGCTGTTGCTGTTAAAAAAAGCGATCGAATGATCGTAAAGTTTATAGGGCTCTTTATTAAAGCCAATCACGCTGGTCGCCCGTAAATCGGCGAGTAATTTAAAGCGTTCATAGCTGGTCACGTCATCAAAATCGATAACCGCATCAAAACCCGCCGCCCGTAACGTATTTAAGGACATGCGTGGTCGATATAAATATACTTGCTCAATGAATTCTGAGCCGGCTAATATTTCGCAGCATATTGGTCCGGTTAACACCGAAACCTGATATCCCCGTTCGGCCAGTATTCTGGCGCAGCCGGTGGTCACCACCATATCGCCGACTTTATCGTCCAGGCGCAATAGCAGCACGCGGCGCACGGGGGCCGGGTCGAAGGGTTTGCGCGCCGGCTTATTTCTGTATCGATAGTTAATTAAATTAAATTTAATACCGCGGAAAAAAGCGTTCTTTTTCCGCGTCAATTGTTTAAGGATACGCATACGGTACCTTGAGCTGTGTTAGCGCTGTGTGATTTTCCGCTGGTAATATTCTGCCAACGTCATGCCCTTCACCTGCGGCGCCAGCCAGCTAAAAAAGGCTTCAAGGTCAGCGTATAAACGCTCAATATCCCGTTCATTCTGGAACGTGGGGCTGCCGCCGGGCATATATTCTGAAGAGTGGAGCATATATTCCACGTAGTCATTGCCCTGCGTCAACGTTTGTTCGACGACTTTTTTCATCGTCTCCACGTTGCCGCCCATCGGACGCAGCCAGTGCACGGAGGGGGAACGCACTTTGCCGCGCAGGCGGTCGTAGCCCTGCTTCACGCTGTTCATCCACGCGGAGTGCTTGTACTGAATGCTCATCGGCACTTCCAGCAGCGGCGAGCGGCCCTCGCGGCTGATGTCATTTTCATCGAGGAAATAGGCATGCTGCGGGAAGCGACGATAATCGGTCCCGCCATCGCCCTGCGGCGCCCCCTTGGCGGTCTTCCAGTTCACCCGCGGGGTCACCGAGCAATCCACCTGATACCCGTACTCCACCAGCAGACGCGCATAGCGCTCGTCAAAGGCCCAGCGCCCGGCGCGATGACTAACCATTTTGGTCTGGAAGGTGTCCTCCAGCAGACGCGTCATATAGTCGACCTTCTCACGCATCATGGCATCGCTGTATTCAATGAGATAAGGCTTATGCCGCCAGTCATCGGCGGTCAGCGGCTCGGTCGGCGGGCTGTTCCAGGCATGCAGATGCATACCGACTTCCGCGGTGCCGCGGGCAATCACGTCTCTGGCGAATTCGATATAAAAGGGATCGATGGCCATTTCATAATTGGTCAAATAGACCGGTTTAAAGCCATACTTTTCGCAAAGCTGCTGAAAACGCGGGAGATAACGCGCATTCTCGGTGGTGATGCTGTCATGTTTTTGCCAGAGGTTATCGCCCTCTGTATCAATCGTGATGAGAAATGCGGGATTGTGCACGAAAACGTCCTCAGGCCATACGTATCGGGTCATGGTAGAGCAATACAACGCTTCTCTCAATCTGTCTGATCCCCTAGAATCGGAACCCTTATCCTGGATGAAGAACAGAGTATGACGCCTGAAACCCTCTCCCGCAGCCCCTTGAACCCGGCGCGGATCCTGGTCATTAAGCTGCGCCATCATGGCGACATGCTGCTGATCACCCCGCTTATTCACGCGCTGAAACAGCAGTATCCCGCCGCCAGCGTGGATGTCCTGCTGTATGAAGAGACCCGGGATATGCTCGCCGCCAACCCCGATATCCACCAAATTTATGGTCTCGACCGCCGCTGGAAAAAGCAGGGGAAAAAGCATCAGCTGAAGATGCAATGGCAGCTCATTCAGACGCTGCGCCAGCAGCGATACGATATGGTGCTCAACCTTGCCGACCAGTGGCCGAGCGCGATTATCAGCAAACTGACCGGCGCCGCGACGCGGATCGGCTTTGATTTTCCGAAGCGTCGCCACCCGTTCTGGCGCTATTGCCACACCGCGCTGGCCGCCACCCAACAGCATAATCAGCTGCATACGGTACAGCAGAATCTCTCTATCCTCGCTCCGCTCGGTATTCAGTTGAACGACGCCCCGGCGCGGATGGGCTACAGCGAAGCAGACTGGGCCACCAGCCGCGCCCTGCTGCCGGAGGACTTCCGGGATAACTACATCGTCATCCAGCCAACGTCGCGTTGGTTCTTTAAATGCTGGCGCGAAGACAGGATGAGCGCGCTGATCAACGCGCTGTCCGCCGAAGGGTACGCGGTGGTACTCACCTCCGGCCCCGACGATAGAGAGAAGAAGATGGTGGAGACCATCATCGCCGGCTGCCCGCAGGCGCGGCTGCACTCTTTAGCCGGCCAGTTAACGCTGCGCCAGCTGGCGGCGGTGATCGATCACGCCCGGCTGTTTATCGGCGTCGACTCGGTGCCAATGCATATGGCTGCGGCTCTCGGCACCCCGCTGGTCGCCCTGTTCGGCCCCTCGAAGCTGACCTTCTGGCGTCCATGGCAGGCGAAAGGCGAGGTGATCTGGGCAGGCGACTTCGGTCCACTGCCCGACCCGGACGCCATCAACACCAACACCGACGAACGTTATCTCGATTTAATTCCTACCGACGCCGTGATCGCGGCGGCGAAAAAGGTACTGGCATGAGTAAATTCAGGCTGGCTCTGGTGCGGCAGAAGTACCGCCCGGACGGCGGCGCAGAACGCTTTGTCTCCCGCGCGCTGGAAGCCCTCGACAGCAGTCATCTGCAGCTGAACGTCATCACCCGCGAATGGCAGGGGCCGGTGAAACCGGACTGGCAGATCCATATCTGTAATCCGCGCAAATGGGGGCGCATCAGCCGCGAGCGCGGGTTTGCCAACGCCGCGCGGGCGCTCTGGCAGCGCGAATCCTTCGACCTGGTGCAGAGCCATGAGCGTATTCCCGGCTGCGATCTCTACCGCGCCGGCGACGGCGTTCATCGCCGCTGGCTGCAACAGCGCTCGCGCATTTTACCGGCCTGGAAAAGCCGCCTGCTGTTTGCCGACCGCTACCACCGTTATGTGATGCAAGCGGAACGGGAGATGTACGAAGACCCGCATCTGCGCGGGGTGATCTGCAACGCCGAGATGATCAAACGCGAGATCATCGAAGACTTTGGCCTGCCAGCGGACAAGATCCACGTTATCTATAACGCCATTGATAACCAGCGTTTCCTGCCGCCGGGCGAAGAAACCTTTGCCGCCTTACGCGCCAAATGGCAGTTGCCGCTGCAGGCGACCTGCCTGATTTACGTCGGCTCCGGCTTTGAGCGTAAAGGGCTGGCGGCGGCGATCCGCGCCATCGCCCCGACCGATCGCTATCTGCTGGTGGTTGGCAAAGATAAAGATCAGCCGCGCTATCAGGCGCTGGCGAAGAGTCTCGGCTGCGAAGCGCGGGTGCGCTTCTTCGGCATGCAGTCGGAGACGCTGCCGTTCTATCAGATGGCTGATGGCCTGCTGCTGCCGACCCTCTACGATCCGTTCCCCAACGTCATCCTTGAGGCAATGGCCTGCGGTCTGCCGGTGATCACCACCACCGGCTGCGGCGGGGCGGAGTTTATCGTCAACGGCCACAACGGTTACGTCTGCGACGCCCTGGATATCCCGGCGCTGCAGCAGGCGGTGATGGCCCTGCCTGCCCGCGCGCTGGGCTCCGCGGAAGGCGACCGCGCCCGCGAGCGCATCATGGCCTGCACCAGCGAACGCCTCTCAACCCAGCTGCTTTCCCTTTATCAGGATCTGGTGAAATAACGATGCGCATCTTATTTGTGATTGACGGATTGCCCGGCGGCGGCGCGGAGAAAGTGGTTCTCACCCTGGCGGCGCAGTTCCTGCGCGACGGCGATCGGGTCTCGCTCATTTCGCTACGCGACGTCTGCGAGTACCCATTGCCCGAGGGGCTCGACTACCAGGTGGTGGCCGATCGCTGCCGCAAACCATGGCGCAAGCTGACCGAGCTGTCCCGCCGCGCCCGCCAGCTGGACGCCGCGGTCATCCGGGCCGAGCAGCAGGGACAATTTGACCTTGTGCTCTCCAACCTGCACAAAACCGACCGCATCGTCGCCCGCAGCCGGGCGCTGCGCGAGCGCAACGTCTGGTTCTGCCTGCACGGCGTCTTCTCGGCCTCCTATCTCGGGCACCGCACCGGCTTTGACCGCTGGATGAAGCAGCAGAAAATTAAGCGGATTTACCAGGGGCGCAACGTGGTGGCGGTTTCCGACGCCGTGGGGCGCGATCTGGTGGACGCCTTCGCCCTGCGCCCGGCGCAGCTGAAAACCATCTATAACCCCTTCGATATCGCCGCCCTGCGCGCCGGGGCGGAAGCCGACAGCGAGCGCCCGGACGGCGACTACCTGATTCACGTCGGCCGCTTCCATCCCGGCAAACGCCACGACCGCCTGCTTGAAGCCTACGCGCAAAGCGGCATCGACGCGCCGCTGGTGCTGTTAGGCCAGGGGAAACCGGAGCAAGAGCAGCGCCTGCGCCAGCTGGCCAAAACGCTGCAGATTGACGACCGGGTGTGGTTCAAAGGTTTTCAGGAAAACCCCTTACCGTGGATCAAAGGCGCGCGGATGCTGGTTTTGAGCTCGGATAGCGAAGGATTCGGCAATGTGGTGGTGGAGGCGCTGCTGTTGCATACCCCGGTCGCCAGCACCCGCTGCCCCGGCGGCGTCACCGAGATCCTCACCGGCGAACTTGCCCGCGGTCTGGCGGATCTCACCAGTCCGGCGCTGGCTCAGACGATGCAAAGCATTTACCATAACCCGCCGGCCATCGACGATGCCGCGCTGGAAAAATTCAGCGTCGTGTCCATTTGTCAGCAGTACCGTCAGCTGCAGCGCATCTGACGCCGTTAGTTAACCAGGATCGAAGATTTATGAGTCAAACGCCTTTACTGAGCATCGTGGCTGCCGTCTACAACGGTGAGAAATTTCTTGCGCAATTCTTTGAGTGCATTGAACAGCAGCAGCTGGACAGCTATGAACTGATCCTGGTGAACGATGGGTCGACGGACAACAGCCTGGCGGTGATCGCCGAATGGCGGGATCGGCTGCAGAACGTCCAGGTGCTGGAGCAGGAAAACCAGGGCGTCTCGGTCGCGCGCAATACCGGCCTGGCGGTTGCCAGCGGCAAGTATCTCGCGTTTCCGGACATCGACGATAAACTCTATCCGGGCATGTATCGCACGCTGCTGGAGATGGCGGAGAAAGCACATCTCGATATCGCCACCTGCAACGGCACCTACGTGTACGAAAAGGGCCGCGAGAGCCACCCGATCTTTCCGCTGGACCGCTTGCCCTCGACCGGTGTGTTGCCGGGGCATGTCTGGCTCAAGCAGGCCTTGGATTCGCGGAAATTTCTGCACGTCACCTGGCTCAATATCTATCGCCACGATTTTATCCGCCAGCATCACTTCCATTTCGAGCCCGGCCTGCGCCATCAGGATATCCCGTGGACCACAGAGGCGCTGCTGGCCGCGGAGCGCGTGCAGTACACCAGTCAGCAATTCTATGATTACTACATCCACTCTGAGTCGGTGTCGCATAAGCCGGACAACGACGACACGCTGATGCGTTCGGCGCGCCATTACATGAAAATTCTGGAGATGCTGGAGGCGATCAACCAGCGTTACCCGGACAAAGTGCGCCATATCGCCGCCTGTCGCTGGCAGATCGCCAAAGAAGGCCTGGGGATCATCCACACCTTCGACAGTATGAAAGATGAGTCGAAAAAGCATGTTATCATTAAAGAATTCTTCGACCGCGGTATCTGGCGGTTAATCTGGAAAAACGCCTGTACTTTCCGTTTACGCTGGCGCCTGGGACGCCGTTATCTGCGTATTAAGCGTTATCGCCACGCGGGATAGACCAAAAACCCGCTGTTTCCGCCAAAGAGATAGCTTTACGCGGGCTAAATGCTTAGAATTTGCCCGCCAAAACAGAGAACGGATAAATAGTTTGGAATTGCTTTATACCACCCTACTTTACCTTATTCAGCCGCTGGTGTGGCTGCGGCTGCTGCTGCGCAGTCGTAAGGCTCCTGCCTACCGTAAACGCTGGGCGGAACGCTATGGCTTCTGTCAGAACAAGGTAGAGCCGGATGGCATTCTGCTGCACTCCGTTTCCGTCGGCGAGACCTTAGCCGCCATCCCGCTGGTTCGCGCCCTGCGCCACCGCTACCCTTCTCTGCCGATCACCGTCACCACCATGACGCCAACCGGCTCCGAGCGCGCCATGTCGGCCTTCGGCAAAGATGTCCATCACGTCTATCTGCCCTACGATCTGCCCGGCGCCATGAACCGCTTCCTGGACACCGTTCAGCCGAAGCTGGTGATCGTCATGGAGACCGAACTGTGGCCGAATATGGTAGCCGCGCTGCATAAGCGTAAGATCCCGCTGGTGATTGCCAACGCCCGCCTGTCCGAACGTTCCGCCAAAGGCTATGCCAAGCTGGGCGGCTTTATGCGCCGCCTGTTGAGCCGTATTACGCTTATCGCCGCGCAGAATGAAGAAGATGGCAACCGCTTCCTCGCGCTGGGACTGAAGCGCAACCAGCTGGCGGTCACCGGCAGCCTGAAATTCGATATTTCCGTCACGCCAGAGCTGGCGGCCCGCGCGGTGACGCTGCGCCGGCAATGGGCGCCGCACCGCAAAGTCTGGATTGCCACCAGCACCCACGATGGCGAAGAGCAAATTATCCTCCAGGCGCATAAAAAGCTGCTGGAGACCTTTCCGAACCTGCTGCTGATCCTTGTTCCTCGCCATCCGGAGCGCTTCCCTGACGCCCGCGACATGGTGCAAAAAGCCGGAATGAGCTTCACTCTGCGCAGCACCGGCGAGATCCCCTCCTCCAGTACCCAGGTGGTCATTGGCGATACCATGGGCGAACTGATGCTGCTCTACGGCATTGCCGACCTCGCTTTCGTCGGCGGCAGCCTGGTGGAGCGCGGCGGCCATAATCCGCTCGAGCCGGCGGCACACGCCATTCCGGTGCTGATGGGGCCGCATACCTTCAATTTCAAAGATATCTGCGCCAAGCTGCAGCAGGACGATGGCCTGATCACCGTCACCGACGCTAACTCGCTGGTCAAAGAGGTTTCCACGCTGCTGACCGATGAAGACTACCGCCTGTGGTATGGCCGTCACGCGGTGGAAGTGCTGCACCAGAACCAGGGCGCGCTGTCGCGTCTGCTACAGTTACTGCAACCTTACCTGCCGCAGCGGAGTCATTAATGTCGAACCGGCTTTCCGTGGTGATGATCGCCAAAAACGCAGCGGACCTGCTGCCGGATTGTCTGGACTCCGTTAGCTGGGCGGATGAAATTATCGTCCTCGACTCCGGCAGTACCGACGGCACCGTCGAGCTGGCTCGCCGCCTCGGGGCGCAGGTCTATACCCATACCGACTGGCGAGGCTATGGCATTCAGCGCCAGCGCGCGCAGGACTACGCCACCGGCGACTGGGTGTTGATGATCGATACCGATGAGCGCGTCACGCCGGAACTCAGACAGGCTATTCTTACGGTCCTGGCAGCCCCGCAGCGCGGCGCCATCTACAGCATCGCCCGCCGTAACTATTTTCTCGGACGCTTTATGCGCCACAGCGGTTGGTACCCCGATCGTGTCCTGCGCCTGTACGAACGCGCCCGTTACCGCTATAACGATAATCTGGTCCATGAATCGCTGGATAGCCTGGGCGCCGAGGTCATTCCGTTGACCGGCGATCTCCTGCATCTGACGTGCCGCGACTTCGCTGGCTTTCAGCAAAAACAGCTGGCGTATGCCGCCGCATGGGCGCTAGAACGCCACCAGAAGGGCAAGAAGACCTCGATGACGGGGATATTCAGCCACACGCTGGGCGCGTTCCTGAAAACGCTGCTGCTGCGCGGTGGGGTGCTGGACGGTAAGCAGGGCTGGTTACTGGCGATGGTCAACGCGCAGTATACGTTTACGAAATATACCGAGCTGTGGGCGCTGAGCCACGGCTACTCGGAGAAAGAGTCATCATGAGCACAAAAGCGATCTATCCGGGTACCTTCGATCCCATCACCAATGGCCATATCGATATCGTCACCCGCGCGGCGAGTATGTTCGATAAAGTGGTGCTGGCTATCGCCGCCAGCCCGAGTAAAAAGCCGATGTTCAGCCTTGATGAACGTATTGCGCTGGCGGAGCAGGCGACGGCCCACCTGGTGAATGTTCAGGTGGTCGGCTTCAGCGACCTGATGGCCAGCTTCGCGCGCGCGCAGCAGGCCAATATCCTGATCCGCGGCCTGCGGGCGGTGGCGGATTTCGAATATGAGATGCAGCTGGCCCATATGAACCGCCATTTGATGCCCACCCTTGAGAGCGTGTTCCTGATGCCGTGCAAAGAGTGGTCGTTTATCTCCTCTTCGCTGGTCAAAGAAGTCGCGCGCCACCAGGGCGATGTCTCTCACTTCCTGCCAGCCAACGTCCACCAGGCGCTGTTGAATAAGCTGAAGTAACGCATCTGCTGGGGCATGAGCCAGGCTGGCGCTGCGCTTATCTGGCCTACAAACGTCCCCGGCCCACCAGATGCGCACCCGCAGGTCCGCTGACCTGGCCGACAATCATTCCTGTTCCGGTGACTATTTCTGACACTGGCGGCAATAAAAGGTCGCCCGCTGGGCATGCTTGGTCCCGACAACCGGCGTGCCGCAGATCCGGCAGGGTTCGCCCTTGCGGCCATAGACCTGTAGCTCCTGGGCAAAATAGCCGGGCTTGCCATCGCTTTGCAGGAAGTCCTTCAGCGTGGTGCCGCCCTGCTCTATCGAACGCAGCAGGACCAGCTTAATCACCTTCACCAGCTGCTCGCACTCGTCCCGCGACAGTGAGGACGCCAGCCTGTCAGGGTGGATCCCGGCGGAGAACAGCGATTCACTGGCGTAGATATTGCCGACGCCCACCACCAGCTTGTTATCCATCAGCCAGGGTTTGATCGCGGTTTTCTTCTTCGCGCATTTCTGCTGGAGATAATCGGCGTTGAAGGCGTCGCTCAGCGGCTCCGGCCCCAGATGCGCCAGCACCGGGTGGCCTTCCAGCTCTTTAGTCCACAGCCAGGCGCCAAAGCGGCGCGGATCGGTATAGCGCAGGACTTTACCGTTACTCATAACCAGATCAACGTGATCGTGTTTTTCCGCAGGCAGCTCTTCGCTCAGGATGCGCAGGCTTCCCGACATCCCGAGATGGACAATGATCCAGCCGTTCGGGAGTTCCAGAAGCAGGTATTTGGCGCGACGACGCACGCTGAGCACCGGAACGTCGCTCAGGCGATAAATCTCTTCAGAAACCGGCCAGCGCAGCCGTCCGTTGCGCACGACGGCGTGCAGAATGGTTGCGCCAACCAGGTGCGGCTCAATGCCGCGGCGGCTGGTTTCAACCTCTGGTAATTCAGGCATGATTTTCCTCCATTAACCCGGCGTATTGTGCTTCACGGACAGGTGGCTGAAAAGGGAGTGTGTGAAAGCAATATGGGGGAGTTTTAAAAACAAAAAACCCCGCCGGAGCGGGGTTTTTATACAAGGAGGCTAAAATTATTTGATTTTAGCTTCTTTGTAGATAACGTGCTGACGTACAACCGGATCGTACTTTTTCAGTTCCATTTTTTCCGGTTTGGTACGTTTGTTCTTCGTGGTGGTGTAGAAGTGACCAGTACCAGCGGAAGAAACCAGCTTGATTTTCTCACGAATACCTTTAGCCATGATTTATTTCCTCTAAGTACTTAGTACTTTTCGCCACGGGCACGCAGTTCAGCCAGAACTGTATCGATGCCTTTCTTATCGATTACACGCATACCTTTAGCAGATACGCGCAGGGTGACAAAACGCTTCTCGCTCTCAACCCAGAAACGGTGAGAGTGCAGGTTCGGCAGGAAACGGCGTTTAGTCGCGTTCAGTGCGTGGGAACGGTTGTTACCGGTCACCGGACGCTTGCCAGTAACTTGGCAGACTCGGGACATGTCTATTCTCCAAAAATCAAATTAGCTCGAGCTTCGTATGGGGTATTGGCGCCTCGTCAGGCTTTACAGCCTGGTCATCGCAGTTCAATGTGAACTCTCGACTGCCAGGCCCAAATGCCAAACCCGAGATTCTCAAAGGTGGCGTAGTATACGCTGACTCGGCGATGTGCTCAAGTCCCGAACAGACAAAGATCCCGAAGGATCGCCAGTTCGGGGCTAAATCCAGCCACGTTCGGCAAAAGATACATACGCACCGCGGCCGATAACCAGATGGTCAAGCACGCGTATCTCCATGAATCGACAACACTTTACCACCCTTTCGGTAATCAGCCTGTCAGCCTGACTCGGCTCCGGACTACCAGAGGGATGATTATGCGCAAGGATCACGGCGGCGGCGTTCACTTTGATGGCTTCGCGTACAATTTCTCGCGGATGCACCTCAACGTGGCTAAGAGTACCAGAAAAAAGGCGGCTATGTTTCAACACGCGGTTCTGATTATCTAAAAAGATCACCATAAAGATCTCGCGCTCCTCTTCCGTCAGCTGGCTTTGCAAAAATTCCCGCGTCATTGAGGGGGTGACCAGCGCGGCCTCCTCAACCAGCTGCGAGCTAAAATAGCGCCGCGCCAACTCGGCAATTCCCTTCAGTTGCGCATATTTCGCCAGCCCCAGCCCGTCAACGGCAACCAGTTGCGCTTTATCAGCGGAAAGCAGAGCGTAGAGCGAACCAAAACGCTGCAATAACGCCTGGGCGTAGCTCAGCACATCCTGACGCCGTGTGCCAATGCGCAGAAACAGCGCCAGTAGCTCAACGTCCGTCAGCGCCTCGATGCCGAATTGCAGCATCTTCTCCCGTGGCATCAGATTTTCCGTTCCGTCCATGCGCCCTCCTGCGTGAATCAGCCTATCCTGGCACAACCTGACGACGCTGCCGACCCGCCGCTTTTCACCCTGCGTAGCCGCTCGCAAAGTGAATGCCCGTCAGAGGCACGACGGCGGCAGGATTGTGATAAGATGCGCGGATTCTGGTCTACGGCAACAGGAATACATCATGATGACTCTGGCGGGTAAAAAAATCGTCCTGGGCGTCAGCGGCGGTATCGCGGCGTATAAAACCCCGGAACTGGTACGGCGACTACGTGAACGCGGCGCGGAAGTGCGTGTCGCAATGACGGAGGCGGCAAAAGCGTTCATCACCCCACTCAGCCTGCAGGCGGTATCCGGCTATCCGGTTTCCGACAGCCTGCTCGATCCGGCGGCGGAAGCGGCCATGGGCCATATTGAGCTCGGAAAATGGGCCGACCTGGTGATCCTCGCCCCGGCGACCGCCGATTTGATCGCCCGCGTGGCGGCAGGCATGGCCAATGATTTGGTGTCGACGATCTGTCTCGCCACCCCTTCCCCGGTTGCCCTCTTGCCCGCCATGAACCAGCAGATGTATCGCGCGCAGGCCACCCAGCATAATCTGCAGACGCTCGCATCCCGCGGCCTGCTGCTGTGGGGACCGGACAGCGGTAGCCAGGCCTGCGGCGACGTCGGCCCGGGGCGAATGCTCGATCCGTTAACCATCGTGGAGATGGTCGCACAGCATTTCGCCTCCCCTGTCAAAGATTTGCAACATCTCAACCTCATGATTACCGCGGGCCCGACCCGTGAGCCGTTGGATCCGGTACGTTACATCTCAAACCACAGCTCCGGTAAGATGGGCTTCGCGATTGCCGCCGCCGCCGCACAGCGCGGCGCGAACGTGACCCTGGTCAGCGGACCGGTATCGCTACCGACACCGCCCTTTGTGCAGCGCATTGATGTCACTACCGCGCTGGAAATGGAAGCGGCCGTCCAGGCCAGCGCTCAGCAGCAGCACATTTTTATTGGCTGCGCCGCGGTGGCGGATTACCGCGCCGCCGCCATCGCCGAAGATAAAATAAAAAAACAAGGTGATGAATTAACAATAAAAATGGTTAAAAACCCGGATATCGTCGCCGGGGTTGCAGCGCTAAAATCGCATCGCCCCTACGTCGTTGGGTTTGCCGCCGAAACGAATAATGTGGAAGAATATGCGCGGCAAAAACGTGCCCGCAAAAACCTCGACCTGATTTGCGCCAACGATGTTTCCCAGCCTAATCAGGGATTTAACAGCGATAGCAACGCATTACACCTTTTCTGGCAGGATGGGGAAAAGCGCTTACCACTTGAGCGCAAGGAACTCCTGGGCCAATTATTACTCGACGAGATCGTGACCCGTTATGATGAAAAAAATCGACGTTAAGATTCTGGACCCGCGTGTCGGCCAGCAATTTCCGCTGCCGACCTATGCCACCTCCGGCTCCGCCGGACTTGACCTGCGAGCCTGTCTCGACGACGCCGTAGAGCTGGCACCGGGCGCAACCACGCTGTTGCCGACCGGCCTTGCGATTCATATCGCCGATCCCTCTCTGGCGGCGGTGATCCTGCCGCGCTCGGGCCTGGGTCATAAGCACGGCGTGGTGCTGGGCAACCTGGTGGGCCTTATCGACTCCGATTACCAGGGGCAACTGATGGTGTCCGTCTGGAACCGCGGTCAGCAGAGCTTTATTATCGAGCCGGGCGAACGTATCGCGCAGATGGTCTTTGTGCCGGTCGTGCAGGCGGAATTTAACCTGGTGGAATCTTTCGATGCCACCGACCGCGGCGAAGGCGGCTTCGGTCACTCAGGGCGTAAATAAGCCCAGCAACACGGAATCTGCATCCCAACGCGCATAATGCAATAACATCACCGCAAACTCTGGTTTGCGGTCGCGTTGTGGATGTCTGCCTGACAAGTGCTTATTTTCAGGGGTATTTTAAAACATGGCAGAAAAGCAAACTGCGAAACGGAATCGTCGCGAAGAAATACTTCAATCTCTGGCGCTAATGCTGGAATCCAGCGATGGTAGCCAACGTATTACCACCGCGAAACTGGCGGCTTCCGTCGGCGTTTCTGAAGCCGCGCTGTATCGCCATTTTCCCAGCAAAACCCGCATGTTTGACAGCCTGATCGAGTTCATTGAAGACAGTCTGATTACGCGCATCAATTTGATTCTGAAAGATGAGAAGGACACATCCGCGCGCCTGCGCCTGATTGTTCTGTTGATTCTTGGGTTTGGCGAGCGTAATCCTGGGCTGACGCGCATCCTCACCGGACACGCGCTGATGTTCGAACAGGATCGGCTGCAGGGCCGTATCAACCAGCTTTTTGAACGCATCGAAGTGCAGCTGCGTCAGGTGATGCGCGAGAAAAAAATGCGCGAAGGCGAAGGCTATAGTCTCGACGAAACGCTGCTGGCCAGCCAGCTGCTGGCCTTCTGCGAGGGCATGCTGTCGCGCTTTGTGCGCAGCGAGTTCAAATACCGTCCGACGGATGATTTCGACGCCCGCTGGCCGCTGGTCGCCGCACAGCTGCAGTAGTTTTTTTGCATTGCCCGGTAGCGCTCTGCTTACCGGGCTTTTTCGTTACACGCCGTAGGCTTCGCGATAAGCGCGAACTGCCGCCAGGTGTTCCGCCATCTCCGGTTTCTCTTCCAGGTAAGCGATCAGCTCTTTCAGGGTGACGATCGAGATAACCTGGCAGCCGTAATCCCGCTCCACTTCCTGAATGGCGGAGATTTCGCCGCGGCCGCGCTCCTGACGATCCAGGGAGATCAGCACACCCGCCAGCTGCGCGCCGTTGGCCTGGATGATCTCCATGGATTCGCGAATCGCCGTACCGGCGGTGATCACATCATCCACCAGCATGACCCGGCCCTGCAGTGGACTACCGACCAGATTGCCGCCTTCGCCGTGAGTCTTTGCCTCTTTACGGTTAAAGCAGTAAGGCAGGTCGCGGTCATGGTGTTCGGCTAACGCCACCGCGGTGGTGGTGGCAATCGGGATCCCTTTGTAGGCCGGGCCAAACAGCAGGTCGAACTCAATCCCGGAATCCACCAGCGCCTCGGCATAAAAACGGCCCAGCAGAGCCAGATCGCGCCCGGTGTTAAACAGGCCGGCGTTAAAGAAATAGGGGCTCTTACGCCCGGATTTCAGCGTGAACTCGCCAAACTTAAGAACCTGCTTGCTAAGCGCAAACTCAATAAACTGGCGCTGATACGGCTTCATGGATTCGCTCCTCATCTTACTTTTTTACGGTCAAAAAAAAGGCGACTTCTCAGTCGCCTTAAAAACTAATCTGCTAACGCCGCCTTCTGCGTCGTAATAATGGATTCGATCCCCCCTCGGGCTAACGCCAGGAGAGTGAGGAGCTCTTCATGGGTGAACGGCTCGCCTTCTGCCGTACCCTGCACCTCGATGATGCGACCATCTTCGGTCATCACCACGTTCATATCGGTTTCCGCGGCAGAGTCTTCGATGTACTCCAGATCGCAGATGGCTTCGCCATTAACGATCCCAACAGAGACCGCCGCCACCATCCCTTTCATCGGGTTAGTTTTCAGCTTGCCGGCCGCCACCAGCTTATTCAGCGCGTCGGCCAGCGCCACGCAGGCACCGGTAATAGACGCGGTGCGGGTGCCGCCGTCGGCCTGCAGCACATCGCAGTCGAGGGTGATGGTAAACTCGCCCAGCGCTTTCAGATCAACCGCCGCGCGCAGCGCACGGGCGATCAGGCGCTGAATTTCCATCGTCCGGCCGCCCTGTTTGCCTTTTGCCGCTTCACGCGCGTTACGCGTGTGCGTTGAACGCGGCAGCATGCCATATTCAGCGGTGATCCACCCCTGTCCCTGTCCTTTCAGGAAACGCGGTACGCCTTCGTCAATGGAGGCGGTGCACAGCACTTTGGTATCACCGAATTCAACCAGCACAGAGCCTTCAGCGTGTTTTGTGTAATTACGGGTCAGGGTAACGGGGCGCACCTGGTTGGCGCTACGACCTGCTGGACGCATGATAGAAATCTCCGGCTTGAAACGAATGTAAGGCCGCATTATACGAATTTCATGGCGAAAAGCCTATGCCAACACCTGCCGGGCGCGCACATAATGTCAGTCCAGCGTTTTCCGATAAGATTTCAACCCTACGCCGATCACTATCACCGCCAGGCCAATCAGCGGCAACAGATCGGGTAATAATGCCGTCGCAGAATACCCTTTCAGCATAATGCCCTTTACCAACCGGATGAAGTAGGTCAGCGGCAAACAGGAGCCAATGGCTTTCGCCCAGTCGGGCATACTAATAAAAGGACTGATAAAGCCAGACAGCATAATGGAAGGGATAAAATAAAATGACGACATTTGCAGCGCCTGCAGTTGGTTTTGCGCTATGCCAGAAATACCAATGCCGATTGACAGGCAGAGGAAGACATAAATTAACAACACCAAAAAAAGCAGGAAAACGCTGCCATGAAGAGGAATATCAAATAACAGAACGGCGGCAATCAGAATTAACGTCGCCTGAAACAGGCCAATGATAACAAAAGGTGTTATCTTACCAACAATGACCTCAAGCCCCGTCAAAGGAGAAACCAGTAAATTTTCTAACGCACCGTTTTCTCTCTCACGAGTAATCGACAGAGCGGTCATCAGGATCAAGGTTGTACTGAGTATCGACCCCATAATACCGGGAATCGTATTAAACTGGGTGATCCCCTCCGGGTTAAACATGCGATGGATAATAAGCTCAAAATCATCCTCTTTTTGCTCTACACGCATTTCACCCGGCAAGTCTTGCTGAAACATCGATTTCGCAACCTGCACCAGAGCACTTAACGCATTTCCCGTGGTCATCGGATCGATAGCATCCCCCTGAATGAGCAGCTGAGGTTTTTCTCCACGCAGCATCTTGCGCGTAAACCCCTCGGGGATCGTTACGATAAAAGTGACATCACCTCGAACAAATGCTTTCTGAGCTGCCTCTTCAGAATCGACTGGTATCATCGAAAAATATCCGGTATTTTGCGCTCCTGTCACAAAAACCTGACTCATGCGTTCGCTATCGTAATTCAGTAATGCGGTAGGAAGATGATGCGGGTCCATATTTATCGCATAGCCAAGAATGATCAGCTGAAAAATAGGGGTAAGGAGTACCATGCTGATACTGACTTTATCACGACGTAATTCGTGGATCTCCTTAATAACCACACCGAACCAGCGGATTAGAGAGAAGTTTAAATTAATTTTTTTCACAATTGTTTTTCATCAGATAGGTAAATGCGTCTTCCAGATTGGTATCGACCTGGCAGAACTCATAACCCTGTTGTTTAAAAGCAAATAGCGCGGATGCTAACTTCGCTTCATCTCTGGAAGTAACGTAAAGCTGATTGCCAAAAATGACCGTTTGTTCAATATCCGGCAAGCGCTGGAGCTGGCTTTCAAGCACCGTCAGCCCAGCGCCGCTGGTTCTCACGGTAATAAGATTCTGCGAAGCGATAATCGATGCAATAGTGCCATTCGCCAGTAGCCGACCATAAGAGAGGTAAGCAACTTTATGGCAGCGCTCTGCCTCGTCCATATAATGCGTACTCACCAGTATTGAGATCCCTTTGTCAGAGAGCTGATGCAGCATTTGCCAGAACTCCCGTCGCGCTTTTGGATCCACGCCAGCGGTCGGTTCATCCAGAAACAGCAAAACAGGTTCATGCAACATGCAGGCGGCGAGGGCCATTCTTTGCTTCCAGCCGCCAGAAAGTTCCTTAGCCAGCTGGTGCTGCCGGGAAGTAAGACCTAATTCTGTAAGCGCATCCTCTACCCGGGCCTTACGCTGGTCAAGGCCATATAATCGTGCAATAAAATATAAGTTTTCCCGAATAGTTAAATTTCCCCACATCGAGAAATACTGAGTCATGTAGCCTATCTTTTGTTTTATTTTTTCCCGCTGAGTGAAGATGTCCATACCCAGACAAAAACCTTCACCTGAATCGGGCGTAATCAAACCGCACATCATCCGTATCGATGTCGTTTTTCCGCTACCGTTCGGACCAAGAAAACCATAAATCTCGCCTTTTGCCACCTGTAATGAGAAATCCTTTACGACATGATGTTCGCCAAAATGTTTATTGAGATTTTTCACATCAATACAAAGATTATTCATTGCCAATAATCTCCACATCAAACGGCTGACCGATTTTCATCCGTTCAGCCTGCTCCAGGACAGGGATCGCCTCGGCCATAAAAATAAGTTTTTCACGGCGTTTCGTACTGTAAATAACCGGGGGCGTAAACTCTGCTTCAGGACTGATATAATTAATAACGCCAGGAATAGGTTCTGCACAACCGTCGCATAAAAGTCTTACCTTCGTCCCGATATTAAATTTACCGAGCATCGCCTCGGGTATAAAGAAGCGTACTTTTATATTCTCAGGTGGTAACAGACTGATTATTGGTCTGCCGGCTGAAGGACGCTCCCCAACACGATATATAATATCAAAAACTTTGGCATTTATTGGAGATACAATCGTCGTTTGCTGAACATCCCGAAGCGCTTTATCACGTTCGAGTTTTGCCGCGGCCACCATCGAGAGCTGTTGGCTAATCTCATCCTGACGGGCCGGTAGTTGCCGTGCCTTGAGTTGATTAATTAACTCTTCAACCTGTGCGCCTTTTTGCGTTAACTCATCCCTGATATCCTCCCATTCCGCCCGCGATATGGCATGGTTGGCATAAAGATGACGATATCGCCCAAGCTGCCGCTTTACCTGTGATTCTGCCGATTGGGCTTTTTTTAGCTGTGACCGTATAATATCCAGCTCTTCTGGCCGCTCTCCCGATTTCAGATTTCGTAACATTGCGCTCTCAGCTGAAAGTTTTTCTTCAGCACGCAGGAAAATATTTTGTGCATCGAAGGAGTCAATCTTCACTAACTCCTGTCCTGGAATGACATTATCGCCCTTATTAATGAAGATTCGTTCTATCTTTTCATTACCAGAATAAGAAAGGTATACAAATTCACCATGTGAATAACCGGATAGCATGTTATCCGGTTTGTTATCACATCCCGAGAGTACTAGCATCGAAATCATGACAAAGCATTTAGTTACTGACTTTTGCATTAAAACGTATCCATACGCATATCATTTCCCTTATTACTGACGGCTGGATTAAAGCATTATTACTCCAGTACCCGTTAGTCATCGTCAACTCAGTCTTTTAAATAATGTTTAACGTATACTTCATTCAATTTATCAATAGCGCTCAGATTTAACCCAGCTATCGAGTTAAAAGCCTCATCTTTAGTAAATGAAATAATCGACGATCCACCTGGTGAGAACCATTTAGCAGTCTGTTTAAAAGGCCAGGGCAGCTTATAACCTTTTTCTCTCAGAAGATGATTTAACATACTCCAGTCTTCGCTAAAATCGTTTCCGCTAAAAGGACTATCGCTTTGTGTAGTTTCTACCGTGAACAGGGCTATTGGTGTACAAAAATCAGTCGTGGTGGGAAAGTACATATTATAAAAACTCACAATCAGTTTCTGTACCTCTTCAGGAAAAGATCCTGGGATAGTCAACACACCTAATAAATATTTATAGTTGGGGTATCTTTTTATAAAATCGAATATACCTTGCCATAAATAATCAAGAACATTACCTTTTTGATAAGGTTTCTGGATAAAGCCACGACCTATTTCTACACACTGCTCTAAGCACAAATAGGCGCTATCATGATATTTAAATAAGCTATTACTATAGAGGCCAGCTATTCCATGGCGGGCGAGTTGCTCGCCAACAGGAACGAGACGGTACGCCCCCAGAATTTCTGTTTCAGCAGGATCCCACAATAAAATGTGATAATAACTTTCATCAAAAATATCATTATCTCTATCTTTACCGGACCCTGAACCAATATCGCGATAACAGCGTTCGCGTAAGCGTCCTAACTCATCAATAATTGGTGAGAAACGGCCAGTATTGCAGCGATAAATCAATAATTTTCTTCCATCATCAAACTGTCTTAATATTTCGCACTCATCTATCGCACTTATTAAATCCTCTCTATCTTCTTTTAGTCCTTGTGGCGAAATCGTATCGACAAGAGCTGCTCCATTCTTCCCTATGCTCTGGAGGTGCATCAAACATACATTAGCTGCTGCAGAAAGATCTTCATTGTATTTTTGCAATGAAGATAAGGTTATTTGCTGTCCGATATTGATTCCCATGGTCTTTCCACGATGGCGGAGAGCTTCACGAATAACCATTATATTTGACAGTTGCCGCCAGATCGTTGCAGTAAGATAATAAACGTTACTGTTTTTACCCGTAATATGAATAGGCACCAGCGCCGCATTATTTCTCATCGCCAGCTGTAAAAAACCGGGGTTCCACTTATGCTCCTGTAAACCTGAAAGAGACCAGTTAGCCAGTTTACCCGCTGGACATATAATTAATACGCCTCCCTCTCGCAGATGATTGTTCATCTCTCTAAATTTTTTATGGCTCATCTTACCGGCCATATTTTCAATACCAATGGTCAGTTCTGCCACCTGTGGAAATATAATTGGCAAAATGTGGTTGGCAATTATTTTTATATCTTTCCTCACCCGGGAGACCGTATGTATTAAAGCAAGACCATCGATGACTGTTGGATGATTTGAAATAACAACCGCTGCCCCATTTTCGGGTATGTTATTAAATTGATGCTGTTCGGTTGCACATTGCAATTCAAGGAGATCGACGACCGAATTAACCCATTCGACTCCACTTTGATTAACTAACCGATCGTTATATATTATGCGAGTAAATTTCTTATTGCCGAAAGCGGACCTGAAAAGCCATTTTTTCCAAAAGGGTATATTTGTATTTGGGAAAAATTCTCTAATGACTTTATCAAAGATAGTGTCCATATTAAAATCCTTTTTATAGAACTCATCTAAAATGACTATACTCGCGATCTTGCAGCCGGACAATACTGCATAAAGTTAAATCATTGCCATTACAAAACAAATAAATATAATTAAAGTGATTATATTCATGAAGAGAATGCACCCAACAGAGATATTAATACTTTTGTCATATTGAATTCAGAAAAAGCATATATAATAGTTAAAGGTAATACCCCATAACATTTTTGGCGGTTATACTTTGTAAAAAATACCACGATATAGCTTTAAGACGATACAAAAAAATGTGGATAATCATACTCACATTCAATAATAAAAATAGGCCTACGGTTTTTCACTCTTTTTTATTCTGCCTGAAAGCAGGGAGAGATAGCTTTACTGCGAATAGACAGAATTCAGTTGATAAAAATTAACAGCATAATGATTCTTAAGCCGCGAAAGAATCAAAGCTTATTTCCTATCCGCTATAAAAGGATACATTTCACTAAGCAAAGTAATCGCATTAAATACAGCGAAGCTATGTCCCTTAAAAAATCAGTCTTGAAGTATTTCATCACTATTCCTGTTAAGTCACCGCCGGCATAGCTATAATCCTTGCATTCATTATTACGAAAACAGGAACGTCTATGATCCGCAGTATGACCGCCTATGCCCGCCGTGAAATCAAGGGTGACTGGGGTAGCGCCGCATGGGAGCTGCGCTCGGTAAACCAGCGCTATCTGGAAACGTACTTCCGCCTGCCGGAGCAGTTCCGTAGCCTGGAGCCCGTGGTACGCGAGCGCATTCGCGCCCGCCTGACTCGCGGTAAAGTCGAATGCACCCTGCGTTTTGAACAAGACCCCAGCGCTCAGGGCGAACTGATTCTCAACGAAAAGCTGGCTAAACAGCTGGTTAACGCCGCCAACTGGGTAAAAATGCAGAGTGATGAAGGGGAAATCAATCCGGTTGATATCCTGCGCTGGCCGGGCGTGATGGCCGCCAAAGAACAGGATCTTGACGCCATCGCCGCCGATATTCTGGCAGCCCTTGACGGCGCGCTGGATGACTTCATCGTCGCTCGCGAAACGGAAGGCCAGGCGCTGAAAGCGCTTATCGAGCAGCGTCTTGAAGGCGTGAGCGGCGAAGTGGCGAAAGTTCGCGCCCATATGCCGGAAATTCTCCAGTGGCAGCGCGAGCGTCTGGTCGCCAAGCTGGAAGATGCTGAAGTGCAGCTGGAGAATAACCGTCTCGAGCAAGAGCTGGTGCTGATGGCGCAGCGTATCGACGTTGCCGAAGAGCTGGACCGCCTCGAAGCCCACGTAAAAGAGACCTACAACATTCTGAAAAAGAAAGAGGCTGTGGGTCGCCGTCTCGACTTTATGATGCAGGAGTTCAACCGTGAGTCGAACACCCTGGCGTCAAAATCGATCAATGCCGAGGTCACCAATTCTGCGATTGAGCTGAAAGTGCTGATCGAGCAAATGCGCGAGCAGATCCAGAATATCGAGTAATCTCAGATACCTTTCTGAAGGCCGGTTTACCGGCCTTTTTTCATTCATTTCAAAAGCACTATCTTTTTATCCAGTACCCGGCAGGTCAAAAACGCCCCTGCCGCGCACAGCAGCGTCGGGGCCAGATAGCTGTGATCCATGTGGGTGAACTCCATCACCAGCACCACCGCCGTCAGCGGCATCTGCATGGAGGCGGCGAGAAAAGCGGCTGCCCCCACCAGGGCGAAACTGCTTTCATCTCCGCCAGGGAACCCTGATTGCCAGAGCGCGCAGAGCAGCAGGCTGGCCAGCCCGCCCACCGCCAGCCCCGGGGTTAACAACCCGCCTTCCGCGCCGCCGCGCAACACCGCCAGGATCACCACCAGCTTCAGCCCTAACAGGATCGCGACCATGGAGTGAGGCAGCCCGTCGCTGAGCGCCAGCTGCATCGGCCCCTTGCCATTGCCCGGTAGCGCAGGGAACCAGAGGCTAAGGACGGCCAGAAGCGAAAACGCCAGCAGACAGAACACCGGCATCTGCCAGTTACTTCGCACGCGTGAACGCGCTGCGCTGGTCGCTTTGCGAAAGAGCCAGGCGCCGGCGCCAAGAATCGGGCCCGCCAGAATCGCCCACCAGAGAAAGGTGTGCGGAAGCGCGCTGGAAACAAAATGGTATTGCGATTCATCCCCTAACCCGAGGGTGGCCGTCCAGGCGGCAATCGCCGAGGTCATTATCGCCGCCAGCGTTTTTTCCCAGCTAAACGACAGCAGCATGACCTCGAGGGTGAACAACGCCCCTGCCAGCGGGACGTTATACACCGCCGCCAGGCCCGCGCCCGCCCCACAGGCAATCAGCGTACGGGTTTCATCCTCCAGCAGGCGCAGCTTACGCGCCACCATCCCCGCTCCTAGCGCGCCCATTTCCCGAGGAGCCACTTCGCGGCCAAGCGGGGACCCCAGCGCTACGGTGACGATCTGCAGCAGAGCGTGGATCGTCGTGGTGCCCGCGGGCATGGGGACGGAAGGGTTAGCCACCGCCGCGGCAATGGAAACCCGCTTCTGCCCATAGCGACCAAGCAGCCACCAGCCAAATCCGGCGACGATGCCGCCGGCCACGATTGCCGCGATGCGACGTGGCCAGGGCGACGCCGTGACGCCCTGTAAAAATGACACCGAACCAACGATATGCGCTGGACTGTAGCCAAAAGCCAGGTGCTGAATGGCATGTAAAATCAGCGCCAGCGCCATACCGGACAGACCGGCCAGAATCCCGGTTAATACCACAGCCATCAGGCGAGTCAGATAATGTTTGTTCCCGGCGGCGACACGCATTTTCTCATCTCCTCGAGAAAGAAAATAAAAGGATAAAGGTCGGGACTTAAACATTAGGTATTCATAGCGTTTTCAATATAGATAACCGATCGGGAATAAGACATTACTTTTTCTAATCTGTAAAAATTCAAAAAATAATACTTAACCACCAAATAAAGCCAATTTAAGCCATGTTGTCATTACTTTTTCCTGGCCTAACGACTTCACTTTAGAAAATATCAATCGTGATCCTGCGCACAAATCGTTAACCTGCCGGCCACTGTCTGGGGGGATCTATGCTGCTTCATGTTCTGTATTTAATCGGTATCACCGCGGAAGCCATGACCGGAGCGCTGGCTGCCGGTCGTCGGCGGATGGATACGTTTGGCGTCATTATTATCGCCACCGCGACCGCGCTGGGCGGGGGTTCTGTTCGCGATATCCTGCTGGGACACTATCCTCTCGGCTGGGTGAAACATCCGGAATACGTCATTATTGTCGCCGTCGCCGCCGTCCTTACCACAATTGCCGCCCCGGTAATGCCGCACCTTCGCCGGCTTTTCCTGGTGCTGGATGCGCTGGGGCTGATCGTGTTTTCCATCATCGGCGCGCAGATCGCCCTGGATATGGGCGAAGGCCCGGTTATCGCCTCTATTGCTGCGGTCATCACCGGCGTTTTCGGCGGCGTACTGCGCGATATGTTCTGCAAGCGCATTCCGCTGGTCTTCCAGAAAGAGCTGTATGCTGGGATCTCGTTTGCCGCAGCGGTACTCTATATAGCGCTGCAACACTACGTCAGCAGCCACGATGTGGTGGTCCTGGCCACGCTGCTGTTCGGCTTTACCGCCCGCATGCTGGCGCTGCGCTGGAAGCTCGGGCTACCGGTCTTCCACTACACCCACGACGCCCACTAACCGCCTCAAAACCCGGGGATGCGCTGCCTGCTAAGCCATTGCGCCAGCGCCGCCACGTCAGGGTCATGCAGGAAAGCCACTAACTGTCGGGCTCTGATCGCCCCCACGCCCGGCAGCGTGCGCCATTGCGCTTCACTCTTTGCCGTGAGGAGGCGCCAGTTTTCACTGCCAGGCTGCGCCAGCGCCCCCTGGGGCACCGGGATCCCCATCGCCAGCACCCAGCGTATAAAAGGCCGTTTACGAATAAGATCAAACTGATGCCAGAGGTGCTGCCCGCGGGCAGCCGAGATCCCCGGCATCGCCTGCAGCTGCTCCGGCGTGAGCGCCAGCCAGGAAAAAAGATGCTCCATCGGGTGCTGCTGCTGAATAACGCGCCATACGCTTTCCCCTACGCCATCGATATCCAGCGCCGACTTTGATGACAACCAGACCAGCCGGGAAAGAAACTGTTCGCTGCACTCGGGGGTGGCGAAATAGCAGGTTAGCGCATTGAATTTCGCCGCCGGCGGCGTCGGTTTATGGCGCTCGACCGTCCGCCAGACAACAGCGTCGATCCGTGGAATACCCTGGCCTGCCAGACTGATCTGCAGTTGATCGCCAACCCCAATATCCAGCGCCTGCCAGCGGCTCACAGAGCCAACGTTAACCCGCTGCACGCGTTTGTCATCCAGCCGCTGGGGCTCAAGCTCAGCCACTACGTTGAGTCTGCCGCTGCGGCCAGTACTGAAATGGATCGCCCGTACCTCCATCACCCGCGATGCCGGAGGATATTTCCAGGCTGCCAGCCACTCGCCCCTTCCCGGTGACCAGACGCGCCCCGACGGTTCTCGTCCTTCACGCACAATCACGCCATCGCTGACGAAGGGGAGCGGCGAGCGATACCAGCGCTGGCGCCACTCCGCCACCTGCTCAACGCGCGTTATCGAATGGGTGTATTGTCCGCTGTAGCCGAACCCCGCCTGCGCCAGCAGCTGCTGTCGACGGCGCATATCCGAGGGACCGTCTGGCCAGGCCCAGATAAAAACGTCCAGCTGGCTCAGCGGCGCCGCCGCCGCGTCAGCCCGCATCATCAACCCGGCGACTTTCGCCCGCGCGTTCATTCCGCCAGCCTGCTCCTGAATATGCCCCTCCCGACGCAGAAATAGCTCCCCCTGCAGCACGCTGTTGGCCAGTTCGCCGGTCGTCAGCTTCGCCAGCGCCGGGATCTGCCGCGCTCGGGCGGTCCACAACTCACCGCGCAGGCCATCCCCGCGGCTAATAGCCTGAACCAGATGCCCCTGGCGATAGACCAGGGTGACCGCCACGCCGTCCACTTTAGGCTGTACCCACAGGTCGGCTTTATTTTTCATCCAGCGGGCCACGCTGGGCCCATCCGCCAGCTTGCGCACGCCAGTATGGGCGACTGGATGACGCGTATCGCCAGTCGGCGGAGGCAGATCGTCATCCTCCGGCGTCGCGCCCGGAAAGCATTGCCGCCACTGCGCCAGGCGCAAGGCGAGCTGGTCGTAAACGTCATCGCTCACCTCGCTGGCGCCCTGTCGCCAGTAAGCCTCGTTCCAGGCGTCAATCTGCTGATGTAGACGTGCGATCTCCTGTCTGCCTTTGGCCGGCGGCCAGTCCGGACACGTCGCCAGCGCGCTGGCGGAGAACATCCCTATCGCCAGCCACCCTCCTCCTTTACGCATTGCTGTCCCCTCCTTCATCACCTGGCGGAGAGTCTGCGGCAGAATGCCGGAAACCGCGACGGGCGCTTTTTCACCCTGCGAAGCGCCTTCCAGGATTTACACCTCGTTGCAGCAACGGCTGGCGAATTCAGGAAAACGGCAGGCAAAATGAAAGAAACAGCGGCAAAAAGTGTGACAAGGACTGCGTCACGCCGCGGCGACGTGTATAATAGGCTCGTATGTAGGACCTCTTTCGATAACCACATACAAAAGACACTCATGGCTCAAGGCACGCTTTATATTGTTTCCGCCCCTAGCGGCGCGGGTAAATCCAGCCTGATTCAGGCTTTATTAAAAACCCAACCGTTGTATGACACCCAGGTATCGGTTTCCCATACCACGCGGGCGCCGCGTCCGGGTGAAGTGCACGGCGAACATTATTTCTTCGTGAATCACGACGAATTCCGCTCGATGATTGGCGAAAACGCGTTTCTGGAACATGCAGAGGTCTTTGGCAACTATTACGGCACGTCGCGTAAAGCGATCGAGCAGGTGCTGACGACCGGCGTTGATGTCTTCCTCGATATCGACTGGCAGGGCGCGCAGCAGATCCGTAAAAGCATGCCTGGCGCACGCAGCATTTTTATTCTGCCGCCGTCAAAAGATGAACTGGACCGTCGCCTGCGCGGCCGCGGCCAGGACAGCGAAGAGGTGATCGCGAAACGAATGGCCCAGGCCGTTGCGGAAATGAGCCATTACGCCGAATATGATTACCTGATTGTGAACGATGATTTTGACACCGCCCTGAGCGACCTGAAAAATATCATCCGCGCTGAACGTCTGCGCATGAGCCGCCAAAAGCAGCGACATGGCGCTTTAATCACCAAACTATTGGCAGACTGAACCCACATTCAGTATCATGCCCAGTCATTTCTTCACCTGTGGAGCATTTTAAGTATGGCACGCGTAACTGTTCAGGACGCTGTAGAGAAAATTGGTAACCGTTTTGACCTGGTACTGGTCGCCGCGCGTCGCGCTCGTCAGATGCAGGTAGGCGGAAAGGATCCGCTGGTACCGGAAGAAAACGATAAAACCACCGTAATCGCACTGCGCGAAATCGAAGAAGGTCTGATCAACAACCAGATCCTCGACGTACGTGAGCGCCAGGAACAGCAAGAGCAGGAAGCCGCTGAATTACAAGCCGTTACCGCGATTGCTGAAGGTCGTCGTTAATCACACAGCGGGTCGCCCTTGTATCTGTTTGAAAGCCTGAATCAGCTGATTCAAAACTACCTGCCGGAAGACCAGATCAAACGTCTGCGGCAGGCGTATCTCGTTGCACGTGACGCTCACGAGGGTCAGACACGTTCAAGCGGTGAACCTTATATCACGCACCCGGTCGCGGTAGCCTGTATTCTGGCCGAGATGAAGCTCGACTACGAAACGCTGATGGCCGCGCTGCTGCATGATGTGATTGAAGATACTCCCGCCACCTACCAGGACATGGAACAGCTTTTTGGTAAAAGCGTCGCCGAACTGGTAGAGGGGGTATCGAAACTTGATAAGCTCAAGTTCCGCGATAAGAAAGAGGCACAGGCCGAAAACTTTCGCAAAATGATCATGGCGATGGTGCAGGACATCCGCGTCATCCTCATCAAGCTTGCCGACCGCACCCACAACATGCGTACCCTGGGCTCGCTACGCCCGGATAAACGCCGCCGCATCGCCCGCGAAACGCTGGAAATCTACAGCCCGCTGGCGCACCGTTTAGGTATCCATCACATCAAAACCGAGCTCGAAGAGCTGGGCTTTGAGGCGCTGTACCCGAACCGCTACCGCGTCATTAAAGAGGTGGTCAAAGCGGCGCGCGGCAACCGTAAAGAGATGATCCAAAAGATTCTCTCGGAAATCGAAGGGCGTTTGCAGGAAGCGGGGATCCCCTGCCGCGTTAGCGGTCGCGAAAAGCATCTGTACTCGATCTACTGCAAAATGGTGCTTAAAGAGCAGCGTTTTCACTCGATCATGGATATCTACGCCTTCCGCGTTATCGTCCATGATGCCGATGTCTGCTACCGCGTGCTTGGCCAGATGCACAGCCTCTATAAACCGCGTCCAGGTCGTTTCAAAGATTACATCGCTATTCCGAAAGCGAACGGCTATCAGTCTTTGCACACCTCGATGATCGGCCCCCACGGCGTCCCGGTCGAGGTACAAATTCGTACCGAAGACATGGACCAGATGGCGGAGATGGGGGTCGCGGCGCACTGGGCTTATAAAGAGCACGGCGGCGAAAGCAGCACCACCGCGCAAATCCGCGCCCAGCGCTGGATGCAAAGCCTGCTGGAGCTGCAGCAGAGCGCCGGCAGCTCGTTTGAATTTATCGAGAGCGTTAAATCCGATCTGTTCCCCGATGAGATTTACGTTTTCACCCCGGAAGGGCGCATTGTCGAACTGCCCGCTGGCGCCACGCCGGTGGACTTCGCCTATGCGGTGCATACCGATATCGGCCATGCCTGCGTCGGCGCGCGCGTCGACCGCCAGCCCTATCCGCTGTCGCAGCCGCTCTCCAGCGGTCAGACTGTCGAAATTATTACCGCGCCGGGCGCACGTCCGAATGCCGCCTGGCTGAACTTTGTCGTCAGCTCGAAGGCGCGCGCCAAGATCCGTCAGCTGCTGAAAAACCTCAAGCGCGATGACTCGGTCAGCCTTGGCCGTCGTCTGCTCAACCACGCGCTGGGCGGTAGCCGCAAACTCGCCGAGATCCCGCCGGAGAATATCCAGCGCGAGCTCGACCGGATGAAGCTGGCCTCGCTTGACGACCTGCTGGCGGAGATCGGTCTGGGCAACGCCATGAGCGTGGTGGTGGCGAAAAACCTGCAGCAGGGCGAAGCCGCTGCGGCGCCGGTGCCGGCCAATGCCTCAAACCACGGCCATCTGCCGAT
Source organism: Klebsiella sp. JB_Kp042 (assembly GCF_040065275.1). Classification (NCBI taxonomy): domain Bacteria; kingdom Pseudomonadati; phylum Pseudomonadota; class Gammaproteobacteria; order Enterobacterales; family Enterobacteriaceae; genus Klebsiella; species Klebsiella sp. JB_Kp042. The sequence goes on along the minus strand of NZ_JBEAJL010000010.1, from coordinate 38,111 downwards.
CAAAGGCGCCGATGGCGTGCTGATCACTTTCGCCAAGTGCTGTCGCCCGATCCCCGGTGACCCGATTATCGCCCACGTCAGTCCTGGCAAAGGGCTGGTTATCCATCATGAATCCTGTCGTAACATCCGCGGCTACCAGAAAGAGCCGGAGAAATTTATGGCGGTTGAGTGGGATAAAGAGACCGCTCAGGAGTTCATTACGGAGATCAAGGTGGATATGTTTAACCACCAGGGCGCACTGGCTAACCTGACGGCGGCGATCAACACCGCCTCTTCCAATATCCAGAGCCTGAATACGGAAGAGAAAGATGGCCGCGTATACAGCGCCTTTATCCGCCTGACCGCCCGCGACCGCGTGCATCTGGCGAATATCATGCGCAAAATACGCGTCATGCCGGACGTGATTAAAGTCACCCGTAACCGAAATTAGCTTTTAGACAAAACATTCGAATTGCATCAAGGCGGCAAGCGAATGACAAATCTGCCGGGAGCAGATTTGAACGCTGCCTGCAGCGCCCCCGTCAGGGGCGAGGCCCAGGGATGGGCCGCGTGATCCGCAGCGGCTAAAGAGGTAATTCGAAGGATTAAGAGTAATGAATTCACAGCGTTATGCGCGTATCTGCGAGATGCTCGCCAGGCGTCAGCCTGACCTGACGGTCTGCATGGAGCAGGTCCATAAGCCCCATAACGTCTCTGCGGTCATCCGGACCGCAGACGCCGTTGGCGTACACGAGGTGCACGCGGTCTGGCCGAGCAGCCGGATGCGCACCATGGCCTCCGCCGCCGCGGGCAGCAACAGCTGGGTGCAGGTGAAAACCCACCGTACCATCGCAGATGCCGTCGGCCACCTCAAAGGCCAGGGTATGCAAATCCTCGCCACCCATCTTTCCGACAAAGCCATCGATTTCCGTGAAATCGACTATACGCGCCCAACCTGCATCCTGATGGGTCAGGAGAAAACCGGCATCACTCAGGAAGCGCTGGCCCTGGCGGATCAGGACATTATTATCCCGATGATCGGCATGGTGCAGTCGCTGAACGTCTCCGTCGCCTCGGCGCTGATCCTGTATGAAGCCCAGCGGCAGCGACAGAATGCCGGGATGTACCAACGCGCCAACAGCATGCTGCCGCCGGAAGAGCAACAGCGCCTGCTGTTTGAAGGCGGCTATCCGGTGCTGGCCCGCGTCGCGAGACAAAAAGGGCTGCCTTACCCCCACGTTAACGAGCAGGGCGAAGTGGAAGCCGATGCCGCGTGGTGGGCCACCATGCAGGCTGCGAGGTAAACCCGATGTCAGGCCGCCTGTTAGATGCCGTTCCGCTCAGTTCACTCACCGGCGTCGGGGCTGCGCAGAGCAGCAAGCTGGCGAAGATCGGCCTGCATACGGTACAGGATCTGCTGCTGCACCTGCCTTTGCGCTACGAAGATCGCACCCATCTTTACCCGATAGCCGATCTGCTTCCCGGCGTTTATGCCACCGTGGAAGGCGAAGTGCTCAACAGCAATATCACCTTCGGCGGCCGCCGAATGATGACCTGCCAGATCAGCGACGGCACCGGCATCCTCACCATGCGCTTTTTCAACTTCAACGCGGCGATGAAAAACAGCCTCGCGACCGGTCGACGCGTGCTGGCCTACGGTGAAGCCAAACGCGGGAAGTACGGCGCCGAAATGATCCACCCGGAATATCGCGTCCAGGGCGATATGAGCACCCCGGAGCTGCAGGAGACCCTAACGCCGGTCTATCCGACTACCGAGGGCATTAAGCAGGCGACCCTGCGCAAGCTCACCGATCAGGCGCTCGAGCTGCTGGAGACCTGCGCTATCGGCGAACTCCTGCCGCCGGAGCTGGCGCAGGGGATGATGAGCCTGCCGGAGGCGCTGCGCACCCTGCATCGTCCGCCGCCATCGTTATTGCTTAGCGAGCTGGAAAGCGGCAAGCACCCGGCGCAGCAGCGCCTGATTCTGGAAGAGCTGCTAGCGCACAACCTCAGCATGCTGGCGCTGCGGGCAGGCGCCCAGCGCTATCACGCCCTGCCGCTCGGCGCCAACGATACCCTGAAAAATCAGCTGCTGGCCTCCCTGCCCTTTAAGCCCACCGGCGCGCAGGCGCGGGTCACCGCCGAGATCGAGCGCGATATGGCGCTGGACGTGCCAATGATGCGCCTGGTGCAGGGCGACGTCGGCTCCGGTAAAACGCTGGTCGCCGCCCTGGCCGCGTTGCGCGCTATCGCCCACGGCAAACAGGTGGCGCTGATGGCGCCCACCGAACTGCTCGCCGAGCAGCACGCCAATAACTTCCGCAGCTGGTTTGCACCGCTGGGCATTGAAGTCGGCTGGCTGGCGGGCAAACAGAAAGGCAAAGCCCGCCAGGCGCAGCAGGACGCGATCGCCAGCGGCGAGGTGCAGATGATTGTCGGCACCCACGCCATCTTCCAGGAACAGGTGCAGTTTAATGGCCTGGCGCTGGTGATTATCGACGAACAGCACCGCTTCGGCGTACACCAGCGGCTGGCGCTGTGGGAGAAAGGTCAGCAGCAGGGTTTCCATCCGCATCAGCTGATCATGACCGCCACGCCGATCCCGCGCACCCTGGCGATGACCGCCTACGCCGACCTCGATACCTCGGTTATCGACGAGCTGCCGCCGGGCCGAACCCCGGTGACCACCGTCGCTATCCCGGACACCCGGCGCAGCGATATTATCGACCGCGTGCGCAACGCCTGCACCCACGAAGGCCGCCAGGCCTATTGGGTCTGTACCCTCATCGAAGAGTCCGATCTGCTGGAGGCCCAGGCGGCGGAAGCCACCTGGGAGGAGCTCAAGCTGGCGCTGCCGGAGTTGAATATCGGTCTGGTGCACGGGCGGATGAAACCGGCGGAAAAGCAGGCGGTGATGCAGGCTTTCAAGCAGGGCGAAATGCACTTGCTGGTAGCCACGACGGTCATTGAAGTCGGTGTCGACGTGCCGAACTCGAGCCTGATGATTATCGAAAACCCGGAACGTCTGGGTCTGGCGCAGCTGCACCAGCTCAGAGGGCGCGTCGGGCGCGGCGCGGTCGCTTCCCACTGCGTGCTACTCTATAAATCGCCGCTCTCTAAAACGGCGCAGAAGCGTCTGCAGGTGCTGCGCGACAGCAACGACGGTTTCGTCATCGCCCAGAAAGACCTTGAAATTCGCGGTCCCGGCGAGCTGCTCGGCACCCGCCAGACCGGCAACGCCGAGTTTAAAGTGGCGGATTTACTGCGCGATCAGGCGATGATCCCCGACGTTCAGCGCATTGCGCGCCACATTCATGAACGCTATCCGCTGCAGGCCCAGGCGCTGATCGAGCGCTGGATGCCGGAAACCGAACGCTATTCCAACGCGTAGCGCGCTTTTGCCGCGCTGCGGGCAATTTTTCTACACAATGAGTGGATTATGAAACGAGAACTGGCCATCGAATTTTCGCGTGTCACCGAAGCCGCCGCGCTGGCGGGCTATAAATGGCTGGGCCGCGGCGATAAAAACTCCGCCGACGGCGCCGCGGTGAACGCCATGCGCATTATGCTTAACCTCGTCAATATCGACGGCACCATCGTCATCGGCGAGGGCGAAATCGATGAAGCGCCGATGCTCTATATCGGCGAAAAAGTGGGCACCGGCAAGGGCGATGCGGTGGATATCGCCGTCGATCCCATCGAAGGCACCCGGATGACGGCGATGGGCCAGGCTAACGCCCTGGCGGTGATGGCGGTCGGCGATAAAGGCTGCTTCCTCAACGCGCCGGATATGTATATGGAAAAGCTGATTGTCGGCCCGGGCGCTAAAGGCGCTATCGACCTCAGTCTGCCGCTGGAAGAGAACCTGCGCAATATCGCCCGCGCACTGAACAAGCCGCTGGGCGAGCTGACCGTCACCGTGCTGGCGAAACCGCGCCACGACGCGGTGATTGCTCAGCTGCAGCAGCTGGGCGTGCGCGTGTTCGCCATTCCCGATGGCGACGTCGCGGCCTCCATTCTCACCTGCATGCCGGATAGCGAAGTCGACGTGCTGTACGGCATCGGCGGCGCGCCGGAAGGGGTGGTTTCCGCCGCGGTGATCCGCGCGCTCGACGGCGATATGCAGGGCCGCCTGCTGGCTCGTCACCACGTGAAGGGCGACAGCGAAGAGAATCGTCGCATCGGTGAAAACGAGCTGGCGCGCTGCAAAACCATGGGCATCGAAGCGGGTAAAGTGCTGCGCCTTGATGAAATGGCGCGCAGCGATAACGTCGTCTTCTCCGCCACCGGCATCACCAAAGGCGATCTGCTGGACGGCATCACCCGTAAGGGCAATATGGCCACCACCGAGACGCTGCTGATCCGCGGCAAGTCGCGCACCATCCGTCGGATCCAGTCGATTCATTACCTCGACCGTAAAGATCCGGACGTCCAGCAGCACATCCTGTAATACCGCTTTCTCTCCTCCAGGCAACCGTCCGCGGGCGGTTGTCCTGTTCTTCGTTTATATTTGATCAATAGAGCTTTCTTGCGCCTGCGGGGTGGAAATCTTGCCCGTCTGGGCCGAAGATAAAGCATCGCTTGGCAACAGGAGAAGACGATGGCGGACTGGGTTAGCGGCAAAGTGACAAAAGTGGAGTACTGGACGGACGCCTTGTTCAGTTTATACGTGCGGGCGCCAGTTCAGCCGTTTACCGCCGGGCAATTTACCAAGCTCGGACTGGAAATCGACGGCGAACGCGTGCAGCGCGCCTACTCCTACGTCAACGCTCCCGGCAATCCCGATCTCGAGTTCTATCTGGTCACCGTCCCGGAAGGCAAACTGAGCCCGCGTCTGGCGGCGCTGAAGCCGGGCGATGAGGTCCAGGTGGTGAGCGAAGCGGCTGGCTTCTTCGTCCTCGAGGAAGTACCGGATTGCGATACCCTGTGGATGCTGGCGACCGGCACCGCGCTTGGGCCTTACCTGTCGATTCTCCAGGAAGGCAAAGATCTTGAGCGCTTTAACCATCTGGTGCTGGTCCATGCCGTGCGCTACGCCGCGGACCTGAGCTATCTGCCGCTGATGCGCGAGCTTGAGCAGCGCTACGCCGGCAAATTACGCATCCAGACGGTGGTCAGTCGCGAAACCGTGGCAGGCTCGCTGACCGGCCGGGTGCCGTTCCTGATTGAAACCGGGGCGCTGGAGGAGGCGGTCGGCCTGCCGATGACCAACGACACCAGCCATGTGATGCTGTGCGGCAACCCGCAGATGGTGCGCGATACCCAACAGCTGTTAAAAGAGACCCGGCAGATGACCAAACATCTGCGTCGCCGGCCGGGCCACATGACGGCGGAGCATTACTGGTAATCAGGCGTCCGCTTTCCAGCGCACGTCCTGGGTCTCCTTGCCGAACTTATTCTCGCCCTGGGTGCCGACAAACGCCCCCAGGTCGATCAGCATCATGACGATAATCAGCGTCGGCACAAAGCGCCCGACGCCCCACTGCCAGACCTGCGGCAGCATCGCCCAGTTCCCCGCCAGCAGCATCCACGCCAAAATCATCAGCAGCGCCCACAGTCCGGATTTGCCGCGATCGTGCAGTCGCTTCACTACCACCGCCGCCGTCGGCCACAGCAGGCAGACGATAATAAACGCTGCCGTCTGCAGATTAAGCAGATTGCTGCCTGCCAGGGTGAACAGAGCGCTCATGGTCACCAGCCAGATGGCAATCCAGATCCAGAAATCGCGGCGGCCAATGCGCCCTTTAATTGAGAATAACCACTGCTGTAGGGTCATGCGTTTTTCCTTATCATCATCGTCTGCGTAGTTTACCCTGGCGTCGTGACTTTTTGACAAGCGCCGCGCTTCCCGATTTAATCGTCAGCAGGCAAAAAAAGGAACGACGGGCATGAAGAAGTGGACAATCTTGTGTTTCAGTGGGCTGATGGGCCTTGCCGTCGGCCCGCACGCGTTGTCCGCAGAAAGCGAATCGACGACCGCTGCTCCCTACCTGCTCGCCGGCGCGCCGAGCTTTGACTTGTCGATCAGCCAGTTCCGGGAAAAATTTAACGCCGATAACCCGAAGCTGCCTCTGAATGAATTCCGTTCCATATCAACCAGCCGCGATCGGGCTAACCTGACCCGCGCCGCCAGCAAGATAAACGAAAATCTCTATGCCTCCACCGCGCTGGAGCGCGGCACGCTGAAGATCAAATCCATGCAGATCACCTGGCTACCGATCCAGGGGCCGGAGCAAAAAGCGGCGAAGGCCAAAGCGCTGGAGTATATGAGCGCCATGATCCGCGCCTTCGTGCCCACCCTTAGCCCGGCGCAGAGCCAGCAAAAACTGCAGAAACTGCTGACCGCCGGCAAAGGCAAACGCTACTTCGCCGACACCGAGGGCGCCGTGCGCTATGTGGTGGCAGATCATGGCGAAAAGGGTCTGACCTTCGCTATTGAACCGATTAAGCTGGCGCTATCTGAAACGCTGGAAGGTAACAATAAATGACAAAAAGCAAAGCCTTTCCAGTGACGAGTCTCTATACTGTTTCACAGACCATGCTGCCCTCTGGGGCGGCTATATTCCTTAATTCGCTTAAGTAGCGTGGAGAATTAAAATGCGACATCCTTTAGTGATGGGTAACTGGAAACTGAACGGCAGCCGCCACATGGTAAACGAACTGGTTGCGAACCTGCGTACCGAGCTGGCTGGCGTAAGCGGCTGTGCAGTTGCCATCGCCCCGCCGGAAATGTATCTGGACCTGGCTAAGCGTGCGGCAGAAGGCAGCCACATCCACCTGGGCGCGCAGAACGTTGACGTGAACCTGTCCGGCGCTTTCACCGGTGAAACCTCCGCCGAAATGCTGAAAGATATCGGCGCGCAGTACATCATCATCGGCCACTCCGAGCGTCGTACCTACCACAAAGAATCCGACGAGCTGATCGCGAAGAAATTCGCCGTGCTGAAAGAGCAGGGTCTGACTCCGGTACTGTGCATCGGTGAAACCGAAGCGGAAAACGAAGCGGGCAAAACGGAAGAAGTTTGCGCGCGTCAGATCGACGCGGTACTGAAAACGCAGGGCGCTGCCGCTTTCGAAGGCGTGGTTATCGCTTACGAACCCGTATGGGCTATCGGTACCGGCAAATCCGCGACCCCGGCTCAGGCTCAGGCGGTGCACAAATTCATCCGTGACCACATTGCTAAAGCTGACGCCAAAATCGCTGAGCAAGTGATCATCCAGTACGGCGGTTCCGTTAACGCTGGCAACGCAGCAGAGCTGTTCACCCAGCCGGACATCGACGGCGCGCTGGTTGGCGGCGCTTCCCTGAAAGCAGACGCTTTCGCGGTGATCGTGAAAGCTGCAGAAGCGGCGAAAAAAGCCTAATCCGCTTTTCCCGGCGGCGACACGCGACCGGGATGACTGATAACTCTCTGAAGCCCGGCTTCGCACAGCGCAAGCCGGGCTTTTTTTGCCGCTACAGTTTCCCCAACAGCTGATACCAGACGTAGTCCAGCGGCAGCAAAATCAAATAGCTCACCGCCGCCAGCGCCAGACACAGCAGCATCCCCGCCCTCGCCGGGACCTTGCCTAACCCCATCGCGACCACGATCGGCGACGCTTGATACGGCAGCAGCGGCGTGGAATAGCCCAGCACCTGAATCATAATTATGCTCAGCAACGGGAAGCCGGTGGCGTCGGCAAAGCTCTGGGCAAAGGTGGTGTAGAGCGCCGGCACGCCGTTGGCGGTCATAATAAAGTTCAGCGCGCTGGTTATCCCGGTCAGAGCGAGAAAGCTGGTGAAAGGATTGTCTTTATCCAGGGGCATCACTTCCAGCAGCGCATTGCCCACCACGCCGCCAATCCCGGTTTGGGTGACGGTGATCGCCAGCCCCAGAATCCCGGCGACGTAGATGCAGGTGCGCATATTCACGCCGCTGGCAAACTCCTCGCCGCTGATAAAGCCCACCCGCGGCAGCAGCGTTACCACCGCCGCCGCCAGGCCGGTCCACGCCGGGCCGACGCCGTGCCAGCTCTCGGTCACCCACAGCGTGAGGACCACCGCCAGCAGCCACGCCAGACGCTTCTCGTCGCGGCTCATCGCCGGCAGCGGCGCCAGGTCGCGCGGCGGATGCGGCTTACCAGGAAACAGCCAGCAGATTAGCGCCACCAGCACCGCCCCTTTCAGCCAGCCAAGCACCGGCGTATGCAGCAGTAAATAGGGGACATAATTCAGGTGGATACCGTACGAGCCTTCCGCCGCGCCGCTCATCACCAGATTCGGCACGTTGGCGGGCAGAATGGTCGCCGACAGCTGAAAGGTGCCGAATCCCACCGCCAGCGCCAGGCCGAACCAGCCGCGGCTACCGTCGGCAATGGCCGCCCGGCGGGCCATCGCCGCCACGATCGGCATCAGCAGCGCGATGCGCCCCATGTTGGAAGGCATCACGAACGCCAGGGCGTAGCTCAGGAGTACCACGCTGGCGACCATCCGCGGCCAGGAGTCGGTTAGCCGCGCAGACAACGCCTGCGCCGCCCGGTCCGCCAGCCCGGTTTTACGGATCGCGATGCCGAGCACAAAGCCGCTGAACACCAGCCAGAAGGCCGAGGAGGCAAAGCCGCCAAAGATCACCTCCGGCGGGGCGATTTTCGCCATCATCGCCGCAGCGAAAAACAGCAGCGCGGTGATAAACTCCGGCAGCAGCGACGTCGCCCAGAGCACAATGGTGACGCCGACAATCAGTGAAGGGAGGAACAGCGGGTGGGTAAGCCAGAGCGACATGCCTGTCTCCTGTCGTTTTTTTCAGCAAGAATACGACGACAGGTAAGACAGGTAAACGCCAGAACTAGTGGTTTGCGTTAAGGATGGCGCAGCGATGATCCTGAATCTCTTCCGCCGAGGCCCGGTTCAGGGAGAGCAGGTTACGCTCCGTCGCCAGCAGCACCAGCGAGCCGTCGCCCTGCTGGGCCATCGCCAGCGCGAAGCGTCCCATATGCTGACGCGCCTCCGGCACCTCTTCCGCCAGCATCAGGAATGGGCTGCGCTGGGCCAGCTCCGCCTCCGTCACCCGGCGCGCCAGGTATTCATGGCCCTCAAGCCCACCCGGTAGCGGCAGCCAGCGGCTGCTGATCGCCGCCGCATCCTTATCTAACTGCGCGCGCACATCGGGGCGCAGGCAAGAGATATGAATATGGAAATGGTTTTGCGTGCGTCCGCTGCGCGAGTTGATTGCCAGCGATACCGCGTTATCCGGAACCGGCGCGCCGTGGCGCTGGCTCATGATTTCACGCCCCTGCCAGGCCTGCCAGAAGAAGTTGGGCGTCAGCGGATCCAACAGCAGCGGGCTTTCGGTGCCGTTAATGCGGTAGGTCGGCATCAGCAAATACTGCAGCGGGCCGTTACGGTCTTTAAACAGCACATAGCCGCCCTTGAGGTTCACTTCGGCGCACGGCGACGGGTTTTGCTGCTGTTGCTGATGGGGAACGCACTGCTGCAGAACAATCTTGCGCAACGCGTCCGGGTTGCCAGAGTGCAGCCAGTAGTAGCCGCCGGCCAGCGCCGCGAGGATCGCCACCAGCAGCGCCAGCAAAAAGTATCTTACTCTTCTCATTTTCATTCCCTGTTAAGCCTGAAGCGGAAGAGTAACGTAATTTGATGACTAAATGAAAACAGATGACGGGCGGGGCGCTTTTCCGGATGGCGTCTGGCGCGTTGCCCGGGCTACGCTGGCGGCCTGAAGGCCCGCGCAAGCACAGCCGCCGCAGGGCGATGGCAGCAAGCCCCGCCGGAGCGGGGCTGGAGAGGTTTAACGCTGGCTAATCTGGTCGAAGGTGCCGCCGTTGGAGAAGTGCGCTTTCTGCGCTTTCGTCCAGCCGCCGAACTCCTGATCGATGGTGAACAGCTTCAGTTTCGGGAATTCATTAGCATATTTTTTCGCCACGTTCGGATCGCGCGGACGGTAGAAGTTCTTCGCCGCAATCTCCTGGCCTTCCGGCGAGTAGAGATACTTCAGGTACGCTTCCGCCACCTGGCGGGTGCCTTTCTTATCCACGACTTTATCGACCACCGAAACGGTCGGCTCAGCCAGAATCGACTCACTCGGAGTCACGATTTCAAACTTGTCTTTGCCCAGTTCGTTGGTCGCCAGCAGCGCTTCGTTTTCCCAGGCGATCAGCACATCGCCGATCCCGCGTTCTACGAAGGTATTGGTCGAACCGCGCGCGCCGGAGTCCAGCACTTCCACGTTTTTATACAGCGCCTTGACGAACTCCTGGGCTTTCGCCTGGTCGCCATGGTTCTGATGCAGGGCATAGCCCCAGGCCGCCAGGTAGTTCCAGCGAGCGCCGCCGGAGCTTTTCGGGTTCGGGGTAATGACCGACACGCCCGGTTTGATCAGGTCGTTCCAGTCATGGATCTGTTTCGGGTTGCCCTTACGGACGAGGAACACGATGGTGGAAGTATAGGGCGCGGAGTTATCCGGCAGGCGCTTCAGCCAGTTTTTATCGATACGGCCGCGCTCGGCGATCGCGTCGACGTCGTAGGCCAGCGCCAGCGTAACCACATCCGCTTCAATACCGTTAATCACCGAGGTCGCCTGCTTGCCGGAGCCGCCGTGCGACTGGCGGATCACCACGTTGTCGCCGGTCTCCTGCTTCCAGTGCGCGCTGAACGCTTTGTTGTACTGTTCGTACAGCTCGCGCGTTGGATCATAAGATACGTTTAATAGCTGAATGTCTTTTGCCAGAACGCTGGCGGATGCCAGCAACAGAGTTAACCCTACGCCCCACTTATTCATCGCACCGCTCTCTTTATGTCGTGTTGTGATGGGCTAAGCGTGCCAGAAAGCGATTCAATGATTAAAGAATAAAAAAAGATTGGCTATAACTTGCGAGAATAAAGGGAGGGATAAGGATCACCCCCTCCCTGGCGGGAGAGGGCGCGAAGCGATTAGACTTCTTCCATGCGGCCCAGCAGCGCCTGCAGACGCTCCTGCCAGCCCTGCTGCTGCTCTTTCAGCTGGCTGTTTTCGCGCTCCAGCTCTTCACGACCATGCTGCGCGCTCTGAACTTCCTGCGCCAGGGTGTTGTTCTTTTCTTTCAGCTCTTCGATTTCCATCTGCAACAGAGTGATGGTATCAATCGCCTGCTGAACCTTAGATTCTAATTTCTCAAACACTTCTAATGACATCGTCATACCTCTCCTGAACTTGCAAGGCGTTGATAGAAACTGGTGTTTCGTATACGCGGTCCCGCCTTAACGAAAATTAGCGCACATAGCGGTGTTATCGTCGATTGTATGAATCCCCGCCTCCCCTGTCCAGCGGCAAGCCGCGCAGATTGCGGTTTGCAACACTTTTCAGTCTTTACCTGGTACTTTCAGCGCAGTTCGCTCGTACTTCATGAGCCATTGTTAATTTTATGGTTAACAAAATGCGAGGTGAAACGCTCCGGCAGCGCGCTCAATGCGCGCGAATGGCGCGAAAACGCTCATTTTCTTGACGTGGTACACACATTTGAAGTTCGATATTTCTCGTTTTTGCTCGTTAACGATAAATTAACACTATGCCTACATGGCAATATGGTCGTCTGTGACCACCCTACATACAATAATCATCACCACGCTTCAGGATTCGATTATGAGCCAAACATCAACCTTAAAAGGCCAGTGCATCGCAGAGTTCCTCGGTACCGGGTTGTTGATCTTTTTCGGCGTTGGGTGCGTGGCTGCGCTCAAGGTCGCGGGAGCCAGCTTCGGACAATGGGAAATCAGCATCATCTGGGGTCTGGGCGTCGCCATGGCGATCTACCTGACCGCCGGGGTATCCGGTGCGCACCTTAACCCTGCGGTGACCATCGCGCTCTGGCTGTTCGCCTGCTTCGATGGCCGCAAAGTGGTTCCTTTTATTATTTCGCAATTCGCTGGCGCCTTTTGCGCTGCGGCATTAGTTTACGGGCTTTATTACAATCTTTTCCTCGATTATGAAACCACCCACCATATGGTACGCGGCAGCGTGGAAAGCCTTGATCTGGCTGGCATCTTCTCCACTTACCCGAACCCGCATATCAATTTTGTGCAGGCCTTCGCGGTAGAGATGGTGATTACCGCTATCCTGATGGGCGTCATCCTGGCGCTGACCGACGATGGCAACGGCGTGCCGCGCGGCCCGCTGGCGCCGCTGCTGATCGGCCTGCTGATCGCGGTGATTGGCGCCTCCATGGGCCCGCTGACCGGCTTCGCCATGAACCCGGCGCGTGATATCGGCCCGAAAGCCTTCGCCTGGCTGGCCGGCTGGGGTGATGTCGCCTTCACCGGCGGCAAAGATATACCTTATTTCCTGGTGCCGCTGTGCGCACCGGTGGTCGGCGCGGCGCTGGGCGCGTTCAGCTATCGTAAGCTGATTGGCCGCCACCTGCCTTGCGACACCTGCGTGGACGAAGAGCAACAGAGCCCCTCCTCTTCCACCACTCAACATAAAGCTTCGCTGTAATCTGACTACGGGACACCGACTATGACCGACAAAAAATATATCGTTGCGCTTGACCAGGGCACTACCAGCTCCCGGGCCGTTGTGATGGATCATGATGCCAATATCGTCAGCGTCTCCCAGCGAGAATTCGAACAAATTTATCCTAAGCCAGGCTGGGTCGAACACGACCCGATGGAAATCTGGGCGTCCCAAAGCTCGACGCTGGTCGAAGCGCTGGCCAAAGCGGATATCAACTCCGATCAGATCGCGGCCATCGGTATCACCAACCAGCGTGAGACCGTGGTGGTGTGGGAGCGTGAGACCGGCAAACCGATCTATAACGCCATCGTCTGGCAGTGCCGCCGCACCGCAGAGATCTGCGAGCAGCTCAAGCGTGACGGGATGGAGGAGTATATCCGCAAGGCCACTGGCCTGGTGGTGGACCCCTACTTCTCCGGCACCAAGGTGAAATGGATCCTCGACCATGTCGAAGGTTCCCGTGAGCGTGCGAAGCGCGGTGAGCTGCTGTTTGGCACCGTGGACACCTGGCTTATCTGGAAGATGACCCAGGGTCGCGTGCACGTCACCGACTACACCAACGCCTCGCGCACCATGCTGTTCAACATCCACGACCTGGACTGGGACGATAAGATGCTCGACGCGCTGGATATTCCGCGCGCCATGCTGCCGGAAGTGCGCAAGTCGTCCGAAGTGTACGGCCAGACCAACATCGGTGGTAAAGGCGGGACCCGTATTCCTATCGCCGGGATCGCCGGTGACCAGCAGGCGGCCCTGTTCGGCCAGCTGTGCGTCAAGGAAGGGATGGCGAAAAATACCTATGGCACCGGCTGCTTTATGCTGATGAACACCGGCGAAAAAGCGGTGACCTCCACTCACGGTTTGCTGACCACCATCGCCTGCGGTCCGCGCGGCGAGGTGAACTACGCTCTGGAAGGGGCGGTGTTTATGGCTGGCGCCTCCATCCAGTGGCTGCGCGACGAGATGAAGCTCATCAGCGATGCGTTCGACTCCGAGTACTTCGCCACCAAAGTGAAGGACACCAACGGCGTGTATGTCGTGCCCGCGTTCACCGGTCTTGGCGCGCCCTACTGGGACCCGTATGCCCGCGGCGCGATTTTCGGCCTCACCCGCGGCGTGAACTCGAACCACATTATCCGTGCGACGCTGGAGTCCATCGCCTATCAGACCCGCGACGTGCTGGAAGCAATGCAGGCTGACTCCGGTATCCGTCTGCACGCCCTGCGCGTGGACGGCGGCGCAGTGGCCAACAACTTCCTGATGCAATTCCAGTCCGATATCCTCGGCACCCGTGTGGAGCGTCCGGAAGTGCGCGAAGTCACAGCCCTGGGCGCCGCCTATCTGGCCGGGCTGGCGGTCGGCTTCTGGCAGAACCTTGATGAGCTGCAGGAGAAAGCGGTGATTGAGCGCGAATTCCGCCCGGGCATTGAAACCACCGAGCGCAACTATCGCTACAGCGGCTGGAAGAAAGCGGTGAAACGCGCCCTGGCGTGGGAAGAGCACGACGAAGCGTAAGGTTGTTGAGGTATTCCCGGCTGGCGGCGTAAACGCCTTGGCCGGGATACAACCAGCAGGCCGCACACCCCGTAGCCCGGCTAAGCGCAGCGCGAGCCGGGGAGAAGCCGCGCCAACGCATAAATCCCGGGGTATCCCCGGGTTGCGGCGTAAACGCCTTACCCGGGCTACACAGCCCGCAGACCGCATAATCAGGTAGCGCACCGCCTCCGGGTTTTTATCAGCCAAACACCGGCAGCAGCAGAAACAGCTTAATTACCAGCGCGTTGACGATATCGATAAAGAACGCCCCCACCATCGGCACCACCAGGAAGGCCATGTGCGACGGGCCAAAACGGTCGGTAATCGCCTGCATATTGGCAATCGCCGTCGGCGTTGCCCCCAGACCAAACCCACAGTGGCCCGCCGCCAGCACCGCGGCATCGTAGTTTTTGCCCATCATCCGGTAGGTGACGAACACCGCATACAGCGCCATCGCCAACGCCTGGACCGCCAGGATAATAATCATCGGCAGCGCCAGAGAGGCCAACTCCCACAGTTTGAGGCTCATCAGCGCCATGGCGAGGAACAGCGACAGGCTGACGTTGCCCAGCACCGACACCGCGCGATCGAAGACCCGATACAACCCCGCCAGCGCCAGGCTGTTGCTAAGGATCACGCCGATAAACAGCACGCAGACGAAGGTCGGCAGCTCAAAGACGCTGCCCGCCAGCAGTTGCGCAACCACCTTGCCCAGCGTCAGACAGATGGCGATCAGGGCGATACTCTCGATCAGCACCAGCGACGTGATCACCCGCCCCACGTCCGGCTTTTCAAAGGCGGTCGGCGCCACCTGATCGTCCGGCGTCCCGTCAGGAGAGGAAGAGTGTTTCACCAGGTAACGCGCCACCGGGCCGCCGATCAGACCGCCGAGCACCAGGCCGAAGGTCGCGCAGGCCATCGCCACCTCCGTGGCATTGGCAAAACCATAGCGCTCAATGAACAGCTTGCTCCACGCCGCGCCGGTGCCGTGGCCGCCGGAAAGGGTGATAGTGCCGGCCAGCAGACCCATCAGCGGATCCAGCCCCAGCAGCTTCGCCATGCCGATACCGAGAGCGTTCTGCAGCAGCAGCAGACCAACCACCACAATCAGAAAGGTACCCAGCACCTTGCCGCCCGCCCGCAGGCTGGCGAGGTTGGCGTTAAGCCCGATGGTAGCGAAGAACGCCAGCATCAGCGGATCTTTGAGGCTCATATCGAAATCAATTTCGATATCCATACTTTTTTTCAGCACCAGCAGCGCCAGCGCCACCAGCAGACCGCCGGCAACAGGTTCAGGAATGGTGTATTGCTTGAGGAGGGGTACGGTTTGGACGAGTTTTCTGCCGAGTAACAGCACAAGCGTTGCGGCAACGAGCGTCGATAAGGTATCGAGATGAAACATAAAAAGCTCCTTATGGCGCATGATCCATTCACACGCGACGATATTCCTGGTGTCTTTAGCTTCTCATCATGAGGAGTCAGAGGGGGATTTTACGCAGAACGGCGGAAAAAATGACAGAAAAACATATTTTGTATCCTGAATGATGCGATTTAGCATACAAAATGTTAATTATCTCGTTGCGCATATTCACGGCATAAATTTTTATGGGCAAAAGCTGGCAAACGTTTGCTTTTGGTCTACAGTCCGATAAAATTCCCGCTTTGCCACCTTGGGATTGCTTGTGATGTCCGTTAACACCGCAGAGTCAGAAAATGCGCAACCGGTTGCGCATAAACCAGCCAGCGAATTAATCTACCGCCTCGAAGATCGCCCACCGCTACCGCAAACCCTGTTCGCCGCCTTCCAGCACCTGCTGGCGATGTTTGTCGCGGTGATCACCCCGGCGCTGTTAATCTGCCAGGCTCTCGGTCTCCCGGCGCAAGATACCCAACATATCATCAGCATGTCGCTGTTCGCCTCGGGCGTGGCCTCCATTATTCAGATCAAAGCCTGGGGCCCGGTCGGTTCCGGACTGCTCTCCATCCAGGGCACCAGCTTCAACTTTGTCGCCCCGCTCATCATGGGCGGCACCGCGCTGAAAACCGGCGGCGCCGACGTCCCGACAATGATGGCCGCCCTGTTCGGCACCCTGATGCTGGCCAGCTGCACGGAAATGGTCCTCTCCCGCGTCCTGCATCTGGCGCGCCGCATCATTACCCCGCTGGTCTCCGGCGTGGTGGTGATGATTATCGGCCTGTCGCTGATTCAGGTCGGATTGACCTCCATCGGCGGCGGCTACGCGGCGATGGCCGACCACACCTTCGGCGCGCCGAAGAACCTGCTGCTGGCGGGCATCGTGCTGGCGCTGATCATCATTCTCAACCGCCAGCGTAATCCCTATTTGCGCATCGCTTCGCTGGTGATTGCCATGGCGGCGGGCTATCTGGCGGCGTGGTTCCTCGATATGCTGCCGGCCAACACCGCTCCGACCAACAGCAGCCTCATCACCGTTCCGACGCCGCTGTACTATGGCCTCGGCATCGACTGGAGCCTGCTGCTGCCGCTGATGCTGGTGTTTATGATCACCTCCCTGGAAACCATCGGCGATATCACCGCCACCTCCGATGTCTCCGAGCAGCCGGTCTCCGGTCCGCTGTATATGAAACGCCTGAAAGGCGGCGTGCTGGCTAACGGCCTCAACTCCTTTGTTTCCGCGGTCTTCAACACCTTCCCGAACTCCTGCTTCGGCCAGAACAACGGCGTGATCCAGCTGACCGGCGTCGCCAGCCGCTACGTCGGCTTTGTGGTAGCGCTGATGCTGATCGTCCTCGGGCTGTTCCCGGCGGTGAGCGGTTTCGTACAGCATATCCCTGAGCCGGTGCTTGGCGGCGCCACGCTGGTGATGTTCGGCACCATCGCCGCGTCCGGCGTGCGCATCGTCTCCCGCGAGCCGCTGAATCGCCGGGCGATCCTGATTATCGCCCTGTCGCTGGCGGTGGGCCTCGGCGTGTCGCAACAGCCGTTGATCCTGCAGTTCGCGCCGGACTGGCTGAAGAATCTGCTCTCCTCCGGCATCGCCGCCGGCGGTATCACGGCGATTGTTCTGAATTTAATTTTCCCGCCGGAAAAAGCCTGATTTAACGCGCCCCCGGTCGTGCCATCGGCCGGGACGCCCCCCTGTTGTCCTCCACCGCCTGCTCCGTCACGGAAATAAACCACGCCTGCCTTGAGAAGTGCGCCTAAATCGGGCATAACACGGTTATGTGCATCTCACAGAATGGAAGACCATGAAATTTCTTGGAAAGCTGATTCTCTGGCTGCTAGTCGCTCTGCTGCTCGTCATGGTTGGCGCGTGGTTCCTGCTGCAAACCCACTGGGGCGCCCGCCAGGCCAGCGCCTGGCTCAGCAATGGCACCGGCTGGCAGGTCTCCTTCGATGCGATGGATCATGATTTCTCCTCCCCTCTTCATGTGCAGTTGCAAAACGTCACCTTTGGCCGGGAAGGCAAGCCGGCAACCCTGGTGGCGAAAACGGTCGATATTGGCTTCAGCACCCGCCAGTTTAGCGACCCGCTGCATGCGGATGAGATTGTCCTTAACGACGGCACCCTGAATCTGTCCCCCCACTCTGCCGACCTGCCGTTCGCTGCCGACCGGCTGATGTTGCGCAATATGGCTTTCAATAGTCCGGAAACCGGCTGGGCGCTCAGCGCGCAGCGCGTCACCGGCGGCGTCAGCCCATGGGCGCCGGAGGCAGGCAATGTGCTGGGGAAAACGGCGCAGATCCAGATGAGCGCAGGTTCAATGACGCTCAACGGCGTCGAAGCCAGCAACGTCCTGATTCAGGGCAAGATTGATCAGGGCGAGGTCACCCTCTCCACCCTCGGCGCCGATGTCGCCCGCGGCACCTTAACCGGCAATGCGAAACGCAGCGCCGACGGCAGCTGGCTGGTGGATAACCTTCAGCTAAATGAGATCCGACTGCAGAGCGCCGCCTCGCTGGCCGACTTTTTCGCGCCGTTAACCACGGTCCCCTCTCTGCAGATTGGCCGCCTGGATATCACCGACGCCCGCCTGCAGGGGCCGGACTGGGCGGTAACCGACCTCGACCTGAACCTGCGCAACCTGACGCTCAGTCACGGCGGCTGGCAGAGCCAGGACGGCACGCTGTCGATGAATGCCAGCGAATTTATCTACGGCTCGCTGCACTTTTTCGACCCGATCGTGAATGCCGAATTTTCACCCCAGGGTATTGCCCTGCGCCAGTTCTCCTCGCGCTGGGAGGGCGGCATGGTGCGAACCTCCGGCAACTGGCTGCGCGCCGGTAACGCGCTGGTGCTCGACGACACCGCCTTCGCCGGGCTGGAGTACACGCTGCCGGCGAACTGGAAGCCGCTGTGGATGACGCCGCTGCCGGCCTGGCTGCAAAGCCTGACGCTGAAAAAATTCAGCGCCAGCCGCAACCTGATCATCGATGTGGACCCTGCCTTCCCATGGCAAATTACCGCTCTCGATGGCTATGGCGGCGAGCTTCAGCTGGTGAAAAACGGCAGCTGGGGGGTGTGGAACGGTAGCGCGACGCTGAACGCCGCGGCGGCGACTTTTAACCGAATTGACGTGCGCCGCCCTTCACTCAAGCTGAGCGCCACGGCGTCGACGCTCAATATCACTGAGCTCAGCGCGTTCACCGAGCGCGGTATCCTGCAGGCCACCGCCGCGGTATCCCAGCTGCCGCAGCGCCAGGTCAATCTGAGCTTGAACGGCCGCGGCGTGCCGCTGAATATTCTGCAGGCCTGGGGCTGGCCTTCGCTCCCCATCAGCGGGGATGGCAATCTCCAGCTGACCGCCAGCGGCAGCGTGCAGGCCGATGCCCCGCTCAAGCCGACGGTCAACGCACAGCTTAGCGCCGTGAACATGGAGAAACAGCAGGTGGCGCAAACGATGCGCAACGGCGAGGTCAATACCGCCCCCGCCGCGCCAGCGCCCGCTCCCGTCACGCCATAGCGATATCCCATCATCCTCTCCCCCACGGGAGAGGGAAGGCTTCTCTGCAAAAACGCCGCTCTGGCTACGCCCTCTCCCTGTCAGGGAGAGGGTCTGCAGGCATTCTGAAACCTGTGTGCAATAAGCGCCTATCTGTGCCTATTTACCGCTACTGGTTCCCTTCAAATATCAGAGTTGCTATAACCAAAATACTGGAAGTCGATAAAAAACCGCTCCCTGTCCCTACAAAAATATAAAAGGATCAATCATGCCTGAAATACGTCAGCGTATTCTGGAGAATATGCAAAAATTCTCCCGGGCCATGATCGGCGCCGTATTGTTCTTGCCGGTCATTGGCTTAATTCTGGCCCTCAGTTCAGTATTAACTAATCCGACATTAATTGCTGAAACCAGTTTCCTGCACCAGCTTGGGCAGATGCTCGGCGACACCTTTTGGCCTTTATTTGGCAACCTCGGCTTATTATTTTGCGTCGGCATTAGCTATGGTCTGGCAAAAGATAAAAAAACCGAAGTCGCGCTGGTTGCGGTGATGTGCTTCATTATGTTTCTTGGCGCCAACCACTCCTGGCTGGAACACACCCACGGACTCGCCGAAAAAATTAACGGTGAATATTATGGCACCGGGCAAACCCAGCTGCTGGGCTTTGTGGTGGTGGATATGGGCGTTTTCCTTGGCATTATTCTCGGCTGCACCATCGCGTGGGTGCACAATATAGTCTCTACCATTGACCTGCCCGGCGCGCTGTCGATGTACGGCGGCGCCAAGCTGACGCTGGTGGCGATGACGCCGGTGGTTATCTTCTACGCCATCGCCTTTACCTGGATTTGGCCGTTTATGACCCACGGCATCTCCGCCCTCACCGGCTTTATGAAAAATGCCGGGGTCGCCGGGGTCTTCGTCTATGGTTTCTTTGAAAAATTTCTTATCCCGACCGGCCTGCACCATTTTGTCTGGTCCCCCTTCCAGCTCACCCAGATTGGCGGCACCCTGAACGTGGACGGCCAGGTGGTCTCCGGTACCCAGGCCATTTTCCTCGCCTATATGCGCCACCCGGATCTGACCCCGGTGATGAATGAGGCCCTACGCTTCTCACAGCAAGGGATGACCACTATCTTCGGCCTCGCCGGCGCCTCGCTGGCGTTCTACCACACCGCGAAGCCGGAGAAAAAAGTAATGGCTAAGGCGATTCTGCTGCCGGCGATTATCACCTCCATGCTGACCGGCATCACCGAGCCGATTGAGTTCACCTTTTTGTTTGTCTCGCCGCTGCTGTGGGTGATCCATGCGACGTTAACCGCCGCCTCGCAGGCCATTTGCGACCTCTTCACCGTACGCCCCTGGGGCGCATCGGGCCTGATCGAATTTCTGATCTATAACCTGCCGCTGCCGGTCTCCTTAACGCGCTGGCCGGGATATGTCCTTATCGGGATCGGCCAGTTCGCCGTCTACTACGTGATTTTCCGCACCCTGGTGGTGAAGCTGAATCTGAAAACGCCGGGCCGGGAAGATGACGAGAACGTGAAGCTCTACAGCAAAGCGGAGTACCGCCAGAAAGTCGCGCAGCCGCAGTCGATTACCGATGACATTATCCGCGGCCTCGGGGGCAAGGAGAATATTCTCTCCGTCGATAATTGTTTTACACGTCTGCGCGTAGCCGTGCGCGATATGGCGCAAGTTGATGACGCGCAATTAAAAAATACCGGCGCCAACGGCGTGGTGCGCAATCGTAATGAAGTTCAGGTTATTTATGGCGTAAAAGTGGGACAGGTACGTTCCCGGGTTGATAACTGGTTAGCAGAAAATTAATGAGGAGTTGGTATGAAATTAACCGTATTAGGCGGGGGCGGCGTTCGCTCTGCATTTTTAGCGAAATCTCTGGCCTATAATGCTCACCGCATTGGTTTAACGGAGGTGGTTTTTCTCGATAACTCTGCGGATAATCTGGCGATATTCGGCGAAATTGCCCGCTATGTATTTACGACCATTCGCCCGGATATTCATTTCACGACCACCACCGACCCGGTCGCGGCGCTGCAAAACGCCAATTATATTATTACCACCCTGCGGGTCGGCGGCGATGAAAGCCGCATTCGCGACGAGCGCATTGCGCTGCAACATAACACCCTCGGCCAGGAGACCACCGGTGCCGGCGGCTTCGCGATGGCCATGCGCTCGATCCCGGCGATCCTCGACTATTGCCGGCTGATCGAAGCCCATGCCGCCGAAGACGCCATTCTGTTTAACTTTACCAACCCGTCAGGCCTGGTGACGGAAGCGATCGTCAAGTCCGGCTTTAAGCGTCGGGTCTATGGGATCTGCGATGCGCCTTCCGAGCTGATTCGTGAACTGCCGGCGATCCTCGGCTGTGAGGAGCACGACCTGAGCGTGGAATGCTATGGGCTGAACCATTTCTCCTGGTTTACCCACTTCACCGTGCGCGGGGAAGCGGTGACCGAGCGGCTGATCGCCAGCCCGGCGCTGTACCAGAAGACCGCGATGCAGTACTTCTCACCCGAGCTGGTGCGGCTGTGCGATAACCAGTTACTCAACGAATATCTCTATTATTACTACTATCGCGACGAGGCGCTGAAGGCGATTCAGGGGGCAGGCGAAACGCGCGGGGAGCAGATCGCCCGTATCAATCAGGAGATGCGCCAGGCGCTGCGCACCGTGGATGCCAGAACGCAGCCGGAAGCCGCCTTCAATATCTGGATGCAGCACTACCTGCGCCGGGAAAACAGCTATATGCAGAACGAATCCCGGCAGGAGAAATTTCATACCCGCGAGCCGCTGACGCTGCGGCAGTTTATCGAAGAGCCGGACACCGGCGGCTATGCCGGGGTGGCGCTGGATATTCTGGAAGCGGTGAACAGCACCACCACCAAGCGGATCGTGGTGTCGATCCAGAATAATGGCACGCTCGACTTTTTGCGCCCTGACGACGTGATTGAGATCAGCTGCGACCTGAGCCGGGAGGGCCTCAAGCCGGTCACGCCGACGAAGGTGCCGACGGCGCAGAAGAATATGATTTCCTGCGTGAAAGAGTATGAGCGGCTGGCGGTAGCGGCGATCCTGCAGCAGGATAAGTCGCTGGCGGTGCGGGCGCTGATGGCGCACCCGCTGATCGGTTCCTGGTCGCTGGCGAAAACCCTGGTCGAAGCTTATCTCGACGATAAGCAGTTCGCCGCCTGGCGGTAAATCACTGACCGGACCTGGAGGCGTAGGCCGGGTAAGGCGCAGCCGCCACCCGGCAACATGGCGGCGCGGCGCCTGATATATTGCCCGGCGGCACTGCGCTTAGCGGGGCTAGCTATTGCCAGGTGCGCGGGTAAACCACATCTTCAGTAGCCGCTCAAAGCCTAGGATGCAGTAGCCGAAAAACGGGTTGCTCCAGTAAATATCATCGTCGAACTTCTGCGGATCGTGAATGATAAACGCCGTATCCGCAGCCTGCGCCAGCGGGCTCTGATAATCACCGGTAAAGCAGACCAGGTTGATCTCTTTCCCCTCCAGGGCCTTCACCCAGTTGAGCGCCGAGCTGCTGCGCCCGGATTTAGAAATGATCCAGATGGAGTCGAAGCGAGCGGCGTTTTTCTGCTCAAGGATTTCGTAATCCGGCCACAGCGCCAGGCTGGCATTCACCCCAGTGACGAGAAACTTGTTATAAATATACTGGGCAATCAGCTGCGAAAAGCCGCTGCCGTGGATCAGGACGCGCTGCTGCGCGAGGCTTGCCAGCAGCGGCGTCAGCGCCTCCGCCGGCTGAATGCTCATATAGTCGATATCGTTGGTGACATCGAGCTTCGGCATGGTGATATTGAACTTGATGAAATAGACCAGCTCCAGCCAGCCGCTGAACTTAAGCTTTTTCGCCAACCGCACCAGCGAGGAGGGGTTACTGTAGCACTGCTCCGCCACGGCGCGGATCCCCTGGCGGATACACAGCTCCGGGTCGTTCTGGATAAAGCGCAGCACGGTCATTTCCGTTTTGCTTAGCTTCACGTCACGAAAGATATTTTCTAAGTCCATGGCGGGCTCCTCTCAGCGGCAGCATACGCTATCACCGTTCAGGAATAGCGTCTGCGGCCTGAGTCACCAGACTGAAATGAATGTTACTTTTTGTACAAAAATGGAATAAAAAAACCCTCTCCGCCGAAATGAGGGTGAACAAGGCGAGAATAATGGGGAGGGTGGCGCCGTCGCCCATGATGCCGTAGCCATTTTTCTCTTTGACGGACAAAACAGGATCTTTCATATGGGCACAATTCCCTTGGCGGCACCACAGATGGGTACCGGTTACATTTTTTATCAGCCTTTGCCGCAGGAAGATGAATTAGGTCATTATCAGAATATGTTTCATGTATTTTGCGATCGCGTTAGCCTGAAAAGAGTATGAAAAAGTGTAACTCATGGATTTTGAACGGATTTGTCTCAGACTGTTCTGCAAAGTCCAGTTTTAACAGTAAAAAAGTGCGTTCAGGTATGTGGTAAACGGCTGAAAGTAGCTATAATGCGCCCCGCCTCCATGTAGCAATCGAGGCGCGGAAGATCGTCATCTCCGGTGAGGTGGCTGGACTTCAAATCCAGTTGGGGCCGCCAGCGGTCCCGGGCAGGTTCAACTCCTGTGATCTTCCGCCAGTTTGCCTCTGCTCGCCCACAGCCACGCCCAACCAAACTGAGTCGCAAAACCCATCATCTCAGCCAATCATTTTCATCCAAACCCTGCGTTATTTTGTCTCCTGCAAACCCGTTACACTGACGCAAAGGCCGCGTGTCGTTGCCAACCGAAACAGGAGAGCCATGATGACCCCCGAACTGAGACACTGTTTTTCCATTACCATCCAGGTTGATAAACCGGTGATAGTCTCCCGCAGTCCGCAGACCGGCAAGCGCCAGCTGATCCCGATTCTCGGCGGCAGCGTCTCGGGTCAACTGCGCGGCCACGTGCTGCCCGGCGGCGTCGATAGCCAGATTATCGGGCCCGACGGCACATGCAGGCTATCCGCCCGCTATGCCCTGCAGGTGGAGGAAGGGACGATGTACGTGGAAAACAACGGTATCCGCCGGGTGCCGGCCCACTATCATGACCAACTGTTCGCCGACGATATGCGCTTTTTTAGCACTATTCCGCCGGAAGATATCTATTTTCGCACCGTCCCCACCTTCGAGGTGGATACCCCCGCGCTCAGCTGGCTAACCACCTCGCTGTTTATCTGTGCTGGCGGGCGTACTCAGGATGGGGTGATGCTCGATTTCTATCAGGTGGGCTGATTTTCACTTTCTGCATATAACTGTTATTGCCGTTAACCCGTTTTTCCCCTCCCGGCACCGGTCTACTATCGCGTCATCGCTTTATTCACCCGATTCACAGACCGGAGCAGTTATGAAAGCTATCGCCATTACTCAAGCCGCCGCTGACGGCGACAATATCCCTTTTTTAACCGAGATCGACCTGCCGGTCCCCTCCGCCCACGGGCGTGACCTGCTGGTTGCCGTGAAGGCGGTCTCGGTCAATCCGGTAGACACCAAAGTGCGCGCCGGCTTCCAGGGCGACACGCCGCGGGTGCTGGGCTGGGACGCCGTTGGCGTGGTGCAGTCCGTCGGCGAGGAAGTGACGCTGTTCGCGCCAGGCGATGAGGTCTGGTACGCCGGCGCCCTGGGCCGGGCCGGCAGCAACAGTGAATATCAGCTGGTAGATGAGCGCCTGGTGGCGCACAAACCGCGCACCCTCGATAACGCCTCCGCCGCCGCGCTGCCGCTGACGGCGATCACCGCCTGGGAGCTGCTGTTTCACCGTCTCGGCGTCACGGAAGGCGGCAACGCGGGCGACACGCTGCTGATCGTCGGCGCGGCGGGCGGCGTGGGCTCGATCCTGACCCAGCTGGCCAGTAAACTGACCGCCATGACGGTGATCGGCACCGCCTCGCGTCCGGAGAGTCAACGGTGGGTCCGCGAGGCGGGCGCGCACCATGTTATCGATCACAGCAAGCCGCTCGCCGACGAGCTGGCGCGTATCGGCATCAACGCGGTGACCCATGTCGCCAGCCTGACCAACACCGACCAGCACTTCAACTCGCTGATTGACGCCCTCGCCCCGCAGGGCAAGCTGGCGCTGATTGATGATCCGGAGACCCTGGACGTGGTGCCGCTGAAAGCCAAAAGCCTCTCCCTGCACTGGGAATTTATGTTCACCCGCTCAATGTTTGAGACGGATGACATGATCGCCCAGCATCAGCTGCTGACCCGCGTGGCGGCCCTGATCGACAACCACACGATCAAAACCACCCTCGGCGAACACTACGGCGCCATCACTGCCGACAATCTGCAGAAAGCGCATCGCCAGCTGGAAACCGGACGCGCGGTGGGCAAGATTGTGCTGGAGGGATTTTAAGATGATAACCCTGCTCGCCGTGCTCAAGGCGAAACCAGGCCAAACGGACGCGCTGCGCCAGGCCCTGCAGAAGCTGCTCCTGCCGACGAGACAGGAGCCGGGCAATCTCGACTACGCGCTTTTCCAGCTGCGCGACGCGCCGGACACTTTCTACATGCGCGAAGCGTGGCGTGGGCAAGACGCCCTTGATGCGCATGTAGAGATGCCCTATTTTCAGGCGTTTGTTATGCAGATGGAGCGTCTGCTGGCTGAGCCGCTGCGGCTGGACTACCTGACGGCGATTGAGCCCTAAGCGGACCAGCAGGTGGGGGGCGACAAATCACGCCCTTCGCCTGCCAGGCTCAAAAATTGGCGGGAAGCGGTTGGGCGATAGTCATCAACACCCCGCGGTGGATAATAATATAACCGCCTTTGCGCAGCTCCGACAGAATCGACATAATGCGGCTACGCGACAGGTTGGTACGCCGCTGGATAAACCTTAATACATTGATCTGTCTACGGTACGTCTCCGAATAGACCGCCAGCTCCATTAACAGGATGCGCACCATCTGGTAAGAGTCCACCCCCAGCAGCTCCCGCTCGCGCATGCTCAACACCATCAACCGCTGCGTCAGGATATGGGCCATCTCCTGCCACAGGTTTTTCTCATTCAGGATATTGACCGCAGCCTGATGCGCTATCCAGCGCCCGCTTAAATCCGTCTCAGCAAACAGAGAACTGTGGCGTATATCCGGGAGTCCGTTAAACACGCCATAATTATCAATTAATCCCAATATAGCCGGGGCGAGGACCGTCGATATCACCAGTTGATTTTCCGCAAAGCAAACTGAAGCCACGCCTTCTTCGAGGAGAATGAAGCCGGATTCGCTTTGGGCCAAGGGAAAATGGTAATAGTTTGACTGCGCCAGTTCAAAAGGGGTGCTGACAGGCCGGAACGCGGATAATAAGGATTCCACCGCAGGTAACGGTTTTGTTCGTCGTCCATAAAAAAAAGAGGGTAATGACCGGGAATTCTGGCCGTTGGCGTCAGGTTTCGACATCGTGTTGTGTCATTAAGTCAGGTTGAAGGGCATGATTTTCAGCGGTAATAGTATCAACACGCGCAATCATGAATAAAAACCAAGTCGTTTCCATAATAAAAAGAGTGTAAGCATTATTATCGGCATAAGCGGTTTACCTCGATTTTCCATCACTAAAAAACAATAATTTTCGTAAATATTTATACGGCTTAGCCGCTTAAATGATAAACCAGCCTTATAAATTGCGGCTCCGGCGACTCGCTCGCTTACGCCGTGCCTGATGCCGCTTTCCCCCTCGCATCTCTCCCAGTCCAGGCTACCCTTATCGATGCCACTGACCACCCGCATCCATCTCCCGCTCTATTCGATCAAGAGGTTTCGCTATGCTGATCAACGCTATAGGTACCTACTCCGCCAGCCAGCCGCTGGAATCAATGGCCATCACCCGCCGCGAACCGGGGCCGCAGGATGTGCAGATCGCCATCGCCTACTGCGGCGTCTGCCACTCCGATCTCCACCAGGCGCGATCGGAATGGGCGGGAACGCTCTATCCCTGCGTGCCGGGGCATGAAATTGTGGGCCGGGTCACCGCGGTCGGCGACGCTGTCTCGCGCTACGCCGTCGGCGATCTGGTGGGCGTCGGCTGCATGGTCGATAGCTGCCAACAGTGCGAGGAGTGCGCTGAGGGGCTGGAGAACTACTGCGACCATATGGTGCTGACCTACAACGGACCGACTCAGGACGCGCCGGGCCACACCCTGGGCGGCTATTCACAGCAGATCGTGGTTAAAGAACACTACGTGCTGCGGATAACCCATCCCGAAGCGCAGCTGGCCGCCGTCGCGCCGCTGCTGTGCGCCGGGATCACGACCTACTCGCCGCTGCGCCACTGGCACGCCGGGCCGGGTAAAAAAGTCGGCGTGGTCGGCATCGGCGGCCTTGGGCATATGGGAATCAAGTTGGCCCACGCCATGGGGGCTCACGTGGTGGCTTTTACCACCTCCGAATCCAAGCGTAATGCGGCCAGAGCGCTGGGCGCCGATGAGGTGGTGGTGTCGCGTAACGAAGACGAAATGGCGGCCCACGTCAAAAGCTTCGATTTCATCCTCAACACCGTGGCGGCGCCGCACAATCTCGATGCCTTCACCACGCTGCTGAAACGCGATGGCACCATGACGCTGGTGGGCGCTCCGGCCACGCCGCATCCGTCGCCGGAAGTGTTCAATCTGATCATCCGCCGCCGGTCGATTGCCGGGTCGATGATTGGCGGGATCGCGGAAACTCAGGAGATGCTCGACTTCTGCGCTGAACACGGCATCGTCGCCGATATCGAACTGATCCGCGGGGATGAGATCAACGAAGCCTGGGAAAGAATGGTCAAGGGCGACGTGAAATACCGCTTCGTGATCGACAGCGCGACCCTCGCCGGCTAAGCGCCGCGGCGAAAGGTGCGCCGCCATTCGGTCGGACTGACGCCAAAGCGCGCCTTAAACTGCTGACGCCAGGTGACGGCAGAGAGATAACCCACCGCCTCCGCCACCTGCTCAACCGGCAGATCGCCCGCCTCAAGCAGGCTCTGGCTGCGGCGCAGGCGTTCGGCGGTCAGCCAGTCGGTAATGCTCATCCCGGTCGCCCGGGCGAAGTGGCGGGTCAGGCTGCGGCGGCTCATCGCCACCACCCGCGCCAGCGAATCGAGATTATGCGGCTCGGCAATATGCTGCTGCAGATAATCCAGCAGGCAGTTGATTCGCGCATCGCGGGTGTTTTTCGGCACCGGCTGGGCGATGAACTGCGCCTGGCCGCCCTCGCGGTGCGGTGAAACAATCAGCCGCCGGGCGATCTGGTTGGCCGCGAGGCTGCCGAAACGCTGGCGGATGATGTAGAGGCAACAGTCCAGCGCCGCCGCGGTGCCCGCCGAAGTAATGATCCGCTGGTCGTCGACGTACAGGGCGTTGATATCCAGCCGCACCTGCGGAAACCGGCGCTGAAAATCCTGCTCAAACTCCCAGTGGGTCGCCGCGCGTTTCCCGTCCAGCAGCCCGGCGTAGCCCAGAACGAACGCGCCGAGGCACAGACCGACGATTTCCGCGCCGTTATTCCGGGCCCGCACCAGGCTATCAAGCAGCGCCTGCGGCGGGCGGCGGTCGACCTCGCCCCAGTAAGGCACCACCACGATATCCGCCTGTTCCAGCACGGCGTAATCGCCGCTGGCGTACAGCGCAAAGCCGTCGCGGGCGCGCAGCAGCCCCGGCCGCTCGGCGCAAATGTGCAGGTTAAAGCGTTTGCTTTCAGAGACCGAATCGCCAAACAGCATGCAGGGAACGGCATAATGAAACGGGCTAAAGCCCTCTACGGCAACAATCGCCACGTCGGTGAGTTTCATCGTTCCTTCCCCTTGCGCACGTTAATAAACCACGGTTTCCCCATCCTGCGGGATACACACTACCTCGGCTATCTGATTATCCAGCGCATACTGGCGCATCTCTTCCCGGCTCACCAGGCAGTGGTTGACCGCTTCCATGTGAATCGCCATGATTTTCGCTTCCGGCAGGGTGAAGTGTACGTTCAGGAGATCCTCTTTGCCCATGATAATCGGGCCAAAGCCGATGACGTGGGCGTAGCCGGCGTTGAGGATCACCACGTCCGGGCGCAGCTTCAGCAGGTCGGCTGCAATTTCATCACGCCAGATGGTATCCCCCACCAGCCACAGCGTCTTCTCCTGCGGATGGCGAAACAGCACGCCGCAGGCCTCGCCCAGGCGTTCGGCCATCGCCGGCACCGCGTAGGTGCGATCGCTGCCGTGCTGGCCGGAGGTGGTTTTCAGCAGGCGCACGCCGGCAAATTCGCTGTCTGCCGTCAGCAGGCGGATATCCTGGAAACCCTGGCTGCGCAGCAGCGCGCCGTCGGCTTCGTGCTGGACGAACACCGGCAGGGTTTTCGGGATCGCGGCGATCGCCGCCTCGTCCCAGTGATCGTCATGGGTATGGGTGACGATCACCGCGTCAACGTCGATGATTTTATCGCGGGAAAAAGGCAGCGCCACCAGCGGGTTGCGCAGCTCGCTGCGCGCGGTGCCAGGAAAACCCGGCCAGGCGCCCTTGTCCGCCAGCATCGGATCGATCAGAAACTTTTTCCCGGCGTATTCAATAATCTGGGTCGCGTTACGGATATGGGTGATGTTCATGTTGGCGTTCCTCAGGGGGGTGATTTGACGAACATCGTACTGAGTACCAGCTTGGCGCAATAGGGGCATTTGGGCAAGGTTCGATGAAATCGGGCCAACCTGCGGCGATTGCTATCCGCCTCCGGCTATGTTGTTCTGAAGGCTCCATTTTTGACAGGAGTGGCAGGATGAAGAAAAAACTGACCGCCGCCGATATGCACGACCCGCAGGTCATCGCCGAGACGCCGTGGTTCAGCATGCGCAAGGTGGGTATTGATATCGCCCCCGGCGAGCGCCGCGACTTTTACGCCATTCACTATCCGCGCCCGGCGGTGGGGATTGTGGCCATTCAGGATGAGAAAGTGCTGCTGATTCGCCACTACCGCTACCTGATCGACAAGGTGGTGTGGGCCATTCCGTCAGGCGGCGTTGACGAAGGGGAAGATCCGGCGGCGGCCGCGCTGCGCGAGCTGCGGGAAGAGACCGGCTGGCAGGCGCAACGCGTCGAGGAGATCATGCGCTTCAACCCCTCCTACGGCAGCAGCGACCAGCTGTTTATCACCTGGCTGGCCACCGGTTTACACTGGGTGGGGATGGATGCGGATCAGGATGAAGTGATGGAAACCGGCTGGTTTACCTTTGAGGAGATAAACCAGCTGATCGCCCGCGGCGAAATGCCGGACGGGCTGTCGCTGGTGCCGCTGCTGCAATTGATGGCGCAGCCGCGCACCGGGCAGGCTACGGCTTAAGCATCCGCCAGCGGAACCACAGCTGGGCAACCAGGATCAGCACGCCGCCGATAATCTTCTGCAGCGGCAGCTGTTCGCCATACCACAGCGCGGCGGCAATGACCGTCAGCAGCGGTTCGAGCACCATGATGATCGCCGCGCTGGCCACCGCCGCGTACTTCTGCCCCTTCATCTGCAGACCGAAGCGCAGGCTGGTGGCGATGACAATGCTGGCCACCAGCCAGCCGAAGGTCGGCAGGGTCATCGGCTGGTCCCAGCGTTCAACGGCAGCGGAGAGGGTCAACCCGACAATACCAGTGATCGCCAGCTGCACGGTGGTCAGGGGGATCAGCGGTACTTCACGCGCGCAGCGGCTGGTGTAACAGAACCAGATGGACTGCACCAGCGCCGTCAGCAAAAACCAGCCCTGGCTGGGATGGAAGACTATCGGCATGTGCAGGCTGAGCAGGCCCAGGCCCACCACCGCGATCGGCAGGCACTCCCACCAGGCCCGCGGCGGACGCACCTTCATCATCACCCACGCGGTCAGCGGGACGAACATCATCGACAGGCTCATGATAAACGCCCCTTCGCCGAGCGACGCCGTCGTGGAGACCGAGTAGATCCACAGGCAGAGGTTGAGCGCAAACCATAGCCCGCTGATGATGAGCTTTGGCCAGTGCTGCTTTTGCGGGCGAAACCCGCGGCAAAACGGCAGCAGCAGCAGCGCGGCGAAGAAAAAGCGCAGCCCAAGGAACGCGAATACCGGCATGCCGGCGATCGCCTCGCGGGAAAAAATCCAGCCGCAGGCGGCAATCACCGTCGCGGCAATCAGCAGCAGATCAGCCTGCCGTTGGCGTACCATACGCGCCTCTCCCTGTAAGTTGGCTTACCAGCCCGGCACCGCGCCGCCGTTGAAGATAGTCTCTGCCGCCTTCGCCACCTCCGGCGACTGGTACGACTGCATAAACTCCTTCACGTTTTCCGCGTCTTTATTGTCTTCCCGGGTCACGATGATGTTCACGTAGGGCGAGTTTTTATCTTCGATAAAGATGCCATCGCGAACCGGCGACAGCCCGGTTTGCTGCAGGTAGGTGGTGCTGATGATGGCCACGTCGACTTTAGGATCGTCGAGTACGCGCGGCAGTTGCGCCCCTTCCAGCTCCATAATTTTCAGGTGATGCGGGTTGTCGGTGATATCCACCGCGGTCGGCAGCAGGCCGGTACCGGCTTTGAGGGTTATCAGCTTCTCTTTTTGCAGCAGCAGCAGCGCCCGCCCGAGATTTGTCGGATCGTTGGGGATGGCGATCGTCGCGCCGTCTTTCAGTTCGGCGACTGACTTTATCTTGCGCGAATAGCCGGCCATCGGGAAGACGAAGGTATTGCCTACCGCCACCAGATGGTAGTTATGCGCTTTGTTGTCCTGCTCAAGGAAAGGCCGATGCTGGAAGACGTTGGCGTCCAGATCCCCGGCGTTGGTCGATTCGTTAGGCAACAGCGAGCCGCTGAACCCCACCAGCTCAACCTCCAGACCATACTTCTCTTTGGCCACTTTCTTCGCCACTTCCGCCACATCCTGTTCAGCGCCGTTAATCACGCCGACCTTAATGTGCTTCGCTTCATTACCCTTTTGGTCGCAGCCGACCAGCGCCAGACCCGCCAGCATTACCGCGGCGGCGGCACGTAAACGTAATCTCATCCTCTTCACCCTGTCCGTCCTGACTGTCATTG
Source organism: Klebsiella sp. JB_Kp042 (assembly GCF_040065275.1). Classification (NCBI taxonomy): domain Bacteria; kingdom Pseudomonadati; phylum Pseudomonadota; class Gammaproteobacteria; order Enterobacterales; family Enterobacteriaceae; genus Klebsiella; species Klebsiella sp. JB_Kp042. Next base: position 6,134 of record NZ_JBEAJL010000010.1, on the reverse strand, counting down.
TTTTTTTCGTGCAAAACTATAGCGACTTTCGGGTGGGGTAATAAACAGCAAACCACGCAACCGGAAATAAAATCATCTTCGCCAGGCGCGAAGCGCTAGCCCCGTCGCCACTCGCCCGGCGTCACGCCATAGCGCATTTTGAAGCGCTTCGAGAAGGACGCCAGCGACTGAAAGCCGCAGCGTTCGGCAATGACCTCGAGGTTGGTCTGACGCTCCAGGCGCAGCAGCCGGGCGGCCAGCGCCATTCGCAGCTGCGACAGCCACGCCTGCGGCGTCAGGTGATAAACGCGGGCAAAATGGCGGGCAAAGGTGGCCCGCGACAGAAAGGCGCGGGCGGCCATGGTTTCCAGCGTCCACGGCTGCTCCGGGGTCGCCATCACCGCCAGCACCGCCGGCATCAGGCGCTCATCGCTCATCAGACGCAGCAGCCCGCCTGGCGGCTGCTGCTCGCCAAGCAGCATGCGCAGCAGCAGCACCAGCAGCGTATCGCCGAGGCTGCGCACGATAGCGCTGCCGCCGGGACGCTGCGCCAGACTTTCGCGGACCAGTATGTTAAGCAACGGCTGCAGCTCCGGGCAGTCTTCGCGCGCATCGGTATGGAGATGGATCAGCGTCGACGCCTCAGTGAACAGCCAGCTGACGTGCGGACCAAAATAGAATTCGCCGCACAGCATCTCCAGCGCCCCCTCCGCCGGGCCGGCGCGCATTTCCGTCACCGTGCCGTTAAAGCGATGCGCCACCGGCAGCACCTGGCCCCACTCCACCAGGCTCTCCATCAGGTGCGGCGAACCGTGCGGCAGGAGGACCACATCTCCCGCGCGCAGGTGATGGGTCTGGCCGCCGACGTTGAGCCGCCCCTCGCCGCGCAGCACCACGTGCCATGGCACCACGCCGCTGCGCATTTGCTGGTGCCCGGCCTGCCAGCGGCCGCCGAAGCGACAGTGCAGGTTCACTTCGCAGCGCGGCGCCAGCAGCGCCAGCAGATGACTGAGACTGTCCATGCTTCTCCTGAGACGATAAGACAAAAAGGTGAGACGAAGACCGCCAGTCTAGCATGCGGCAACCGCCTAAGATGACCCCGATGCCAACACACACCCTCGAAAACAACAGGAGTTAACCATGAGCCGTTTAGCTGATATCCGTGAACAAGACGCCACCGGCAAAGCCGCCGATATTTTCGCCGGGATCAAAAAAGCGATGGGCAAAGTGCCGAATGCCTACCTGGCCATCGGCGGCCACTCGCCGGCCGCGCTGCAGCAGGCGCTGGCGCACAATGCGATGCTACATAAAGGCAGCCTCAGCGCCCAACAGCTGGAAGCCATTAACCTGTCGGTCAGCGAAGCCACCGGCTGTGACTACTGCCTGGCCGCACATACGCTGATGGCGAAAAAAGCCGGCTTCAGCAGCGAACAGATCCACGCCCTGCGCCGCGGGGAGTATGCGGAAGAGGCACAGCTTGATGCGCTGGTGAAATTTGCGCAGACGCTGGTGACCACCACCGGCACGCTGCCGGAAGCCGACGTCGCCGCGCTGCGCAACGCCGGTTTTAGCGACCAGCAGGTGATTGAGATTATCAGCGCCATCAGCGCGATCCTGTTCACCAATATGGTGAACCGGGTTAACGACACGGTGGTCGACTTCCCGAAAGCCGATTAATCCGTCGCGCAGCGCCGGTTTTACAGCCCCAGGTCGCTGAGCCCCGGATGATCGTCCGGGCGACGCCCCTGGGGCCAGTGGAACAGGCGCTCGCTTTCGGCGATCGGCAGGTCGTTGATGCAGGCGTAGCGCGTCTGCATCAGCCCGTGCTGATCAAACTCCCAGTTTTCATTGCCGTACGAGCGAAACCAGTTGCCGCTGTCGTCGCACCACTCATAGGCGAAGCGCACGGCGATGCGATTTTCCTGCCATGCCCACAGCTCCTTAATCAGCCGATATTGCTGCTCCTTACGCCATTTTCGCTGCAGGAATTCGACAATTTGCCCCCTGCCGTGGACAAACTCGCTGCGGTTGCGCCATTCGCTGTCCATGGTGTAGGCCAGAGCGACCTTTTCGGCATCGCGGCTGTTCCAGCCATCTTCCGCAGCGCGGACCTTCTGGATAGCGCTGTCGCGGGTAAACGGCGGTAACGGGGGACGTTGTTCGGTCATGCTGACTCTCCTCTGCGGGCTAATTGCTGCTGCAGGCGCTGATTCTCCTGCTCCAGGTCATGAATACGTTGCTGCAGGTTCTGGCTGTACTCCGCCACCTGCTGCGCGCTGTAGCGCGGCGTAATGTGCTGCGGGCAGTTCCAGTCAAACGCCTGCAGATGAAAAAGAAACAGGCGCTCGATGCGGGCGCGATAGTTGGCCGGCGCCACCTGCGCCAGCAGCGGCGGGTGGTTCTCTGCCGCCACGACCTCGACGGTGGCGTAGATTTTCAGCCTGGCACGGCGCGGATAATCCATCAAAAACAGGCAGGCCCGGTCGCTGCCGCGCAGGTTGCCGGTGGTAATGTACTGACGGTTGCCGCCGAAATCCGCCATCGCCAGGGTGGTATCATCCAGCAGATGCAGAAACCCCGGCGGGCCGCCGCGATGCTGAATGTAGGGCCAGCCGCTCTGCGACACCGTCGCCAGATAAAAGCTGTCGCGGGTGGCGATCATCCCCGCTTCGCTGTCGCCGAAGCGGTCGGCCTGGCGGCGGCTGTGCGGCGTTTGCCACAGCTGGTCGCTGCCCATTTCATGCTGCACATCCATCACGTCCGGGGTGATGGCGATATCGAGAAAGGTTGCTGCCATAGCGCCTCCTGTTGTCTGGCGCCATCATGGACTGTACTGCGAAAAATGATAATACTGGTTTCGTGGCAATCATCTTTCCAAAAATCGGGAGAATAATGGATCGATTAAGCGCGATGGCGCTGCTGGTGAAAGTGACCGAGCTGGGGAGTATGTCGGCGGCGGCGCGGGCGCTGAATATGCCGCTGACCACCGTCAGCCGCCATATCGGCGAGCTGGAGAACGCGCTGGGGGTGCGCCTGCTGGCGCGGACCACCCGCAAACTGACGCTCACCGACGCCGGGGTCGATTATGTCGCTGCCGCGCGGCGGATCCTTGAGGAGGTGGAAAACGCCGAACGCCTGGCGACGGGCGAGTATCAGGAACCGAAAGGCGAGCTGGTGATCTCTGCGCCGACAATGTTTGGACGCCAGCACGTTCTCCCGGTGATCGCTGAATTTATCGCCCGTTACCCGCAGATTCACGTCCGTTTGCTGCTCAGCGATCGTAACGCCGACCTGGTGGGCGACCATATCGATCTGGCGGTGCGGATAGGCGACCTGGCGGACAGCAGCATGGTGGCCACCCGCCTCGGCAGGATGCGCATCGTGGCCTGCGCCCATCCGGCGCTGCTGGCGAAATACGGCGAGCCGCAGCGGCCGCGCGATCTGGCGGCGCTGCCGATCATCCGCATTGAATCGCCGATGCCCTATCGCGGCTGGCGCTTTCGCGCCGCTGAGCGCGAGGACCAGTTGATTAACCTGCCGCCGGCGTTATCGGTCACCACGCCGGAGAGCGCTGCCGATGCCGCGCGGCTGGGGGTGGGCGTAGCTCGCTTACTGCACTATCAGGCGCTGGACGGCCTGCGACAGGGTGAGCTCCGTCTGCTGCTGGAGCGCGTCGAGCCGGAGCCGGCGCCGGTCCATTTGCTGTATACCGCCCGGGACCTGGCGCCGCTTAAGCTGCGAAAATTTATCGATTTTGCCGCGCCGGCGCTGCGTCAGGCGCTGCTGCGCATCGCCGGGGCCGCTTAGTGCGTCGCGGTCTTCAGCGGCGCCTCCTTTAACAGCCAGGAGAGGACAAACGCCACCGCCATAATGCAGGCCGCCATGAGGAACGCCGCGTGGATCGCCGCGCCGAAGGCGTCGAGATAGTCGAGGCGGATATCCGCGGGCAGGTGCTGCACCGCCACCGGATTCATTCCCGGCGGCAGTACCGCGCCTTCCGGCAACAGCTTTTGCAGGTTGCTCTGCAGCACGTGCGTGAACACCGCGCCAAACAGCGCCACGCCGATGGAGCCGCCGATCGAGCGGAACAGGGTCACGCCGGAGGTGGCGACGCCGTAAAGCTTCGCCGGCATCGCGTTCTGTACCGCCAGGACCAGCACCTGCATCACCAGCCCCAGACCGGCCCCCAGCACGCCGGTAAACAGGTACAGCTGCCACAGCGGTGAGTGAATGGTGATCCGGGTCAGCAGCACCATGCCGGTCACGCCAAGCAGGGTACCGAGGATCGGAAACAGGCGATATTTACCGGTACGGCTGATAATCCGCCCGCTGATAATCGAGGTCAGCAGCAGGCCGCCCATCAGGGGGATCAGCTGCAGCCCGGCCTCGGTGGGGGTCGCCTCCTTCACCACCTGCAGATAGAGCGGCAGGAAGGTGACTGATCCAAACAGCGACATGCCGATGACGAAGCCGATCAGACTGCACAGCAGGAAGCTGCGGTTGCGGAACAGCGACAGCGGAATAATCGGCTCGGCGGCCATTCGCTCTTCGTAGATAAAACCGATGACCCCCACGATGCCGAAGGCCAGAATGCACCACAGCTGCGGGTCATTCCACGCATGAACGCTGCCCCCTTCCGAGGTAAACAGGATGATGCACAGCAGCGCCATGCTGAGGTAAATCGCCCCCAGCCAGTCAATCTCATGCTGGCTGCGTTTATTGCTGCTGTGGAATACCGCGCCGATCACCAGCAGCGCGAAGAGGCCCAGCGGCAGGTTGATGTAGAAGATCCAGCGCCAGGAGGCGTGCTGCACCAAAAAGCCGCCGATCAGCGGGCCGATCACCGTCGCCAGGCCAAAAACGCCGCCGAACAGCCCCTGATAGCGGCCACGGCTGGCGGGCGGGATGACGTCGGCCACCGCCGCCATGCTGATGACCATCAGGCCGCCGCCGCCGAGCCCCTGCAGGCCGCGCATCAGCACCAGCTGGGTCATGTTCTGCGCCAGCCCGCAGAGGGCGGAGCCGACAAGAAACAGCCCAATCGCCACCTGCAGCACGATTTTGCGGCCGAACAGATCGCCGAATTTACCGTACAGCGGCACCGCGATGGTGGAGCTGAGGATATAGGCGGTAACCACCCAGGAAAGCTTGTCCAGCCCGCCCAGTTCGCCGACAATCGTCGGCAGCGCGGTGGAGACAATGGTCTGATCCAGCGCGGAGAGGAGCATCACCAGCAGCAAGGCGCTAAACAGCAGGCGTATCGACTGCACCGGTGGGTTCGCGACTTGAGAAGTCATCACAACACTCGCTTGAAATTAATTAAATGCATAATTAATATTTAGTGAAAGAATGAGTCGGGTCAAGAGATCGCCATATCATGACAGCACAAAAGGATCAGGATACCCCCCGCCGCCCGGGGCGGCCGCGCGGTAAAAAACCGGGTACCGCCAACCGCGAACAGCTGATGGACATCGCCCTGACGCTGTTTGCCCGCGACGGCGCGGCCCGCGTGTCGTTGAATGCCATCGCCAAAGAGGCCGGGGTGACGCCGGCGATGCTGCATTACTATTTCAGTTCGCGGGATGCGCTGGTGACGCAGCTGATCGAAGAGCGCTTTATGCCGCTGCGCAACCACATCAGCCGCATCTTTGTCGACCATCCGCAGGACCCGGTGCTGGCGCTGACGATGATGGTCGAGACGCTGGCGCACATGGCGGAGAAAAACGCCTGGTTCGCGCCGCTGTGGATGCATGAGATCATCGGCGAGATGCCGATCCTGCGTCAGCATATGGACGCCCGCTTCGGCGAGGAGCGTTTTCAGGTGATGCTGGAGGCGGTGCGCCGCTGGCAGCAGGAGGGCAAGATTAACCCGGCGCTGTCGCCGGAGCTGCTGTTTACCACGGTGATTAGCCTGGTGCTGGTGCCGTTTTCGCGCATCCACAGCGATCCGCGTTTACAGGCGGTCGACCGCCAGACCATCGTCAGCCACGCGCTGGCGTTAATGGGCCATGGCGTCGGGGGTTAAGGGGTGGTTTTGACGCTTTTGTAGCCCGGATAAGGCGCCACGCGCCGCCATCCGGGATTTTCCCTGCTCGCGCTACGCTTAGCAGGGCTACAGAAATAACGGCACAACCGTAAATTTCCCTGCTCGCACT
>NZ_JBEAJL010000009.1:0-99178 GCF_040065275.1 Klebsiella sp. JB_Kp042 | reverse complement strand
CCCGGCGGCGCTGCGCTTGCCGGGCCTACGGGTTCCGCAGTCACCGGTTGGACCGTAGGCCGGATAAGGCGCAGCCGCCATCCGGCACTTTGTGGTTTCGATGGCGGCAATGTCTTACCCGAGCATTATCGCCTCTCGCCTGCATCAAATTCGCTTACCTCACCCGCCCACTCCGGGGGGTACCATCCCCGGCGCACATCACGATGAAAGGTCGAATACGGCCAATTCTGCACCCGACGGACATAACCGTGCTTAACGGGATTGATATAAACGTAATCCATATGCCGCCGGTAATCTTCTTCATTACGGATGGCATGTTCCCAGAAGCGCGGTTGCCAGATGTGACGCTGCGCCAGCGCCCGGGTAAACGTTTTTTTAATATCCCGCCAGCGACCGGAATAATCGGTATCCCCCTCAGGCAGGGTCCAGATGCAGTGCATATGCTCCGGTAAAACCACCCAGGCGTTAATCAGAAAAGGTTTTTTGCTTTTAACCAGCGCTGTAGCGGTACGCAGATGAGCAATATGCCGCGTCAGGAGATCGCTGTGGCGATTTTGCAGGTTAACGGTGAAGAACCAGCAGCCGCCGGGGATATAACTGCTACGATAATCAGACATGTGAGGTTCCCTCCTCAGTATTAGCCTTATCGCTTTTGCCCGGCGGCGCTGCGCTTGCCGGGCCTACGGGTTCCGCGGCCACCGGTTGGACTGTAGGCCGGATAAGGCGCAGCCGCCATCCGGCATAAAGACGAGTACCCGCTCTGCTGTTGACCGTCCGACGGCGCTGCGCTTGCCGGGCCTACGGGTTCCGCGGCCACCGGTTGGACCGTAGGCCGGATAAGGCGTTAGCCGCCATCCGGCATAAAAACGAGTATCCGCTCTGCTGTTGGCTGCCCGGCGGCGCTGCGCTTGCCGGGCCTACGGGTTCCGCAGTCACCGGTTGGACTGTAGGCCGGATAAGGCGCAGCCGCCATCCGGCGTCTTGTCCGACTCGCGGCCCTACCGGGCTGCCTGAGAAGATTAATGCCCTTTTCGTGCCGCCGTCAGCTCGGCGATACGCACGATCACCTTCACCGCTTTCTCCATCCCTTCCAGGGTGACAAACTCATGTTTGCCGTGATAGTTGTAGCCGCCGGTAAACAGGTTCGGGCATGGCAGTCCCATAAACGAGAGCTGCGCGCCGTCGGTACCGCCGCGGATCGGCTTCATCTGCGGTTCGATATCGCAGTCCACCATGGCCTGGCGGGCAATATCGACAACGTGCGGATGGGCGATCACCTGCTCATGCATGTTGTAATAACTGTCCTCGATCACCAGCTCGATATAGCAGTCCGGGTGCAGCCCCTTGCCCACCTTTTTGGCGATCTCCATCATCTTGCGCTTGCGCGCCTCGAAGTGCTTACGGTCAAAATCGCGGATGATGTAGTGCATCTCGGCCCGATCGACGCTGCCTTTGATGCTGGTGAGATGATAAAAGCCGTCATAGCCTTCGGTGGTCTCCGGTGCCTCGTCGGCCGGCACTTCGGCATGAATCCGCGCGGCCAGCGACAGCGCGTTGACCATCACCCCTTTCGCGGTGCCAGGGTGCACGTTGTTACCGACGATCTTAATGGTCACCGAGGCGGCATTGAAGTTTTCAAACTCCAGTTCGCCGACCCCGCCGCCGTCAACGGTATAGGCCCAGCGGGCGTCAAAGGCCTCGACGTCGAAATGCTTCGCCCCTTTTCCGACTTCTTCATCGGGGGTGAAGGCCACGCGGATATCGCCGTGGGGGATGTTTTTCGCCTGCAGGGTCGCCAGCGCGGTCATGATCTCGGCGATGCCGGCCTTATCGTCCGCCCCCAGCAGCGTTTTCCCGTCGGTGGTGATCAGCGTCTGCCCCAAAAGCTGATGCAGAACCGGGAACATCACCGGGGAGAGCACCTCATCGCCGATACCCAGCGCAATATCGCCGCCGCGATAGTTTTCGACAATCTGCGGGTTAACGTTTTTGCCGCTGAAATCCGGGGAGGTGTCGACGTGAGAGATAAAGCCGATGGCCGGGATATCGCCCTCGACGTTGGCGGGCAGGGTTCCCATTACCGTCCCTTTTTCACTCAGCGTTACCTTGACCAGTCCCATTTCTTCCAGCTGCGCCTGCAACAGGCGTAACAGCTTCCACTGCCCTTCCGTGCTGGGGACCTGACGAACGCCAGGCTTCGACTGCGTGTCCAAAGAAACGTACTGCAAAAAACGCTCAAGCAATTTATCCATGTAGCCACCCTCTTCTTTTGTGACAACATTATTGATAAGCCAGAAAAGACAAATATTGCGTCAGGTCATTCTTAGCCCGTAAAGCGAAATTTAATAACGGAACCGACGTTATGGTGTAAAGGTAGACTATGCAGGCGTATCAAGGATTGGCGATTACCCTCGTTTGCCGTAGAATGCTGGCCCTTATTAAAAACGTGCAACCCCAAAGGTGGTTAATCACAAACCCCGCAGCGGTCGGAAGTTTCCGTTGCGTCTACATGGGACAGAGTCAAAAATTGAATATACAACCGCGTTCGCGTTCGCCGCTGGTGCAACTGGCGGGAATTCGCAAAAGCTTTGATGGTAAAACGGTCATCGATAACCTTAACCTGACCATCAACAATGGTGAGTTTCTCACCCTGCTTGGCCCCTCTGGCTGCGGTAAAACCACCGTTCTGCGCCTTATCGCCGGCCTGGAAAACGTCGACAGCGGACGGATCCATCTCGAAGATCACGATATCACTCATGTTCCGGCGGAAAACCGCCACGTTAATACCGTATTCCAAAGCTACGCCCTGTTTCCGCATATGACGGTGTTCGAGAACGTCGCCTTCGGCCTGCGGATGCAGAAAACCCCGGCGGCGGAAATCACTCCGCGGGTGATGGATGCCTTAAAGATGGTGCAGCTGGAGACGTTTGCCCAGCGCAAACCGCACCAGCTCTCCGGCGGCCAGCAGCAGCGCGTGGCCATCGCCCGCGCGGTGGTCAACAAACCGCGCCTGCTGCTGCTCGATGAATCCCTTTCGGCGCTGGATTACAAGCTGCGCAAGCAGATGCAGAACGAACTGAAAGCGCTGCAGCGTAAGCTCGGCATCACCTTCGTCTTCGTCACTCACGACCAGGAAGAGGCCCTGACCATGTCCGATCGCATCGTGGTGATGCGTGATGGCAAAATCGAACAGGACGGCACCCCGCGCGAGATCTACGAAGAGCCAAAAAACCTGTTCGTCGCCAGCTTTATCGGCGAGATCAATATCTTCGACGCCACGGTCATTGAACGCCTCGACGAACAGCGCGTGCGGGCCAGCGTGGAAGGGCGTGAATGCAATATCACCGTCAATTTTGCGGTGGAGGCCGGCCAGCGTCTGCATGTCCTGCTGCGCCCGGAAGATCTGCGCGTCGATGAGATCCACCACAACAGCGACGCCGACGGCCTGATCGGCTATGTGCGCGAGCGCAACTATAAGGGCATGACCCTCGAGTCGGTGGTGGAGCTGGAAAACGGCAAAATGGTGATGGTCAGCGAATTCTTTAACGAAGACGACCCGGATTTCGACCACTCTCTTGACCAGAAAATGTCTATCAATTGGGTGGAGAGCTGGGAGGTGGTGCTGGCCGATGAAGAACACCAGTAAATTCCAGAATGTGGTGATCGCCACCATCGTCGGTTGGCTGGTGCTGTTTGTCTTTCTGCCCAACCTGATGATCATCGCCACCAGCTTCCTGACCCGCGACGACGCTAACTTCGTCAAGCTGGTCTTCACGCTGGACAACTACTCGCGGCTGCTGGATCCGCTCTATTACGACGTGCTGCTGCATTCGCTGAACATGGCGCTGCTGGCGACCCTCGCCTGCCTGGCGCTGGGCTACCCGTTTGCGTGGTTCCTTGCCCGGCTGCCGCAGAAGGTGCGGCCCCTGCTGCTGTTCCTGCTGATCGTTCCCTTCTGGACCAACTCATTGATCCGCATCTACGGGCTGAAGATTTTCCTCAGCACCAAAGGCTACCTGAACGAGTTTCTCCTGTGGCTGGGAGTGATCGACACGCCGATACGCATTATGTTCACCCCGTCGGCGGTGATTATCGGCCTGGTGTACATCCTGCTGCCGTTTATGGTGATGCCGCTCTACTCCAGCATTGAGAAACTGGATCGGCCGCTGCTGGAAGCGGCGAAAGATCTCGGCGCCAGCAAGCTGCAGACGTTTATCCGCATCATCATTCCGCTGACCATGCCGGGGATCATCGCCGGCTGCCTGCTGGTCATGTTGCCGGCGATGGGGCTGTTCTACGTTTCCGACCTGATGGGCGGCGCCAAGAACCTGCTGATCGGCAATGTGATCAAGAGCCAGTTCCTCAATATTCGCGACTGGCCGTTCGGCGCGGCAACCAGCATTACCTTAACCCTGGTGATGGGCCTGATGCTGTTGATTTACTGGCGCGCGGCGCGCCTGCTGAATAAAAAGGTGGAGCTGGAATGATCGGTCGACTGCTGCGCGGCGGCTTTATGACCGCCATCTACGCGTATCTCTACATCCCTATTATTATTCTGATCGTTAACTCGTTTAACCGGTCGCGTTTCGGCATCAACTGGCAGGGGTTCACCACCGACTGGTATAGTCTGCTGATGAACAACGATAGCCTGCTGCAGGCCGCCCAGCACTCGCTGACCATGGCGGTGCTGTCGGCGACCTTCGCCACCCTTATCGGCTCGCTAACCGCCGTGGCGCTGTACCGCTACCGTTTTCGCGGCAAACCGTTCGTTAGCGGCATGCTGTTTGTGGTGATGATGTCGCCCGATATTGTCATGGCCATCTCCCTGCTGGTGCTGTTTATGCTGATTGGCGTCCAGCTTGGCTTCTGGTCGCTGCTGTTTTCGCATATCACCTTTTGCCTGCCGTTTGTGGTGGTCACCGTTTACTCCCGGCTGAAAGGCTTCGATGTGCGGATGCTGGAGGCGGCGAAAGATCTGGGCGCCAGCGAGATGACCATCCTGCGCAAAATCATCCTGCCGCTGGCCCTGCCGGCGGTGGCGGCCGGGTGGCTGCTGAGCTTCACGCTGTCGATGGATGACGTGGTGGTCTCCTCGTTCGTCACCGGTCCGGGGTATGAAATCCTGCCGCTGAAGATCTATTCGATGGTCAAGGTCGGCGTTTCGCCAGAGGTGAACGCTCTGGCAACGATACTGTTGGTTCTGTCGCTGGTGATGGTCATCGCCAGTCAGTTAATTGCACGTGATAAAACTCAGGGGACGTTAAAATGAAAAAATGGTCACGCCACCTGCTCGCGGCGGGCGCTCTGGCAATCGGCATGAGTGCCGCCCACGCGGACGACAGCAAAACGCTCTACTTCTACAACTGGACCGAATATGTGCCGCCGGGCCTGCTGGAGCAGTTCACCAAAGAGACCGGCATCAAGGTTATCTACTCGACCTACGAGTCGAACGAAACCATGTACGCCAAGCTCAAGACCTATAAAGACGGGGCGTACGACCTGGTCGTCCCGTCGACCTACTTCGTCGACAAGATGCGTAAAGAAGGCATGCTGCAGAAGATCGATAAGAGCAAGCTGACTAACTTCAGCAACCTCGATCCGCAGATGCTGAACAAACCGTTCGACCCGAATAACGACTACTCCATCCCCTACATCTGGGGGGCGACGGCCATCGGCGTCAACAGCGACGCTATCGATCCGAAAACCGTCACCAGCTGGGCCGACCTGTGGAAGCCGGAATACAAAAGCAGCCTGCTGCTGACCGACGACGCGCGCGAAGTGTTCCAGATAGCGCTGCGTAAGCTGGGCTATTCCGGCAACACTACCGACCCGAAAGAGATTGAAGCCGCCTATAACGAGCTGAAAAAACTGATGCCCAACGTCGCGGCGTTTAACTCCGATAACCCGGCGAACCCGTATATGGAAGGCGAAGTGAACCTCGGCATGGTATGGAACGGTTCGGCTTACGTCGCCCGCCAGGCCGGTACGCCGCTGGAAGTGATCTGGCCGAAAGAAGGCGGCATCTTCTGGATGGACAGCCTGTCGATCCCGGCAAATGCGAAAAACGTCGACGGCGCGCTGAAGCTGATTAACTTCCTGCTACGCCCGGATGTCGCCAAGCAGGTCGCGGAAACCATCGGCTACCCCACGCCAAACCTGGCGGCGCGCAAAATGCTCAGCCCGGCCGTGGCCAACGATAAATCGCTCTATCCGGACGCCGCCACCATCGAGAAAGGCGAATGGCAAAATGACGTCGGCAGCGCCAGCGCTATTTATGAAGAGTATTACCAGAAGCTGAAAGCGGGCCGCTAATCCCGCCGGGCGGAACCGCGGTTCCGCCCTTTTTTTGTCCTCACTTTAGCCCCTCAGCGCGCGCCAGAGGATCGCCGGCAGCTTGCGCCAGCGCGGCCGATGGTAAAAATCCACTAGCCGCTGCGCCACCGCTTCCTGCCCCCGGTGAGTAATAAACCAGGGCGGCAGGGGCATCAGCGTCAGTTCGCCATGCCACAGACTGCGCGGAAACGGCCGAAACGGCGCCTCAATCACCGTGCGCTCGGTTTTCTCCAGCATAAAGCTGTTATGCACCTTGCCCTGCCCGCTCTGAATATCGTCGAGCCTGTGGCCGGGAAACGCCCCCCACGGGCAGGGAGCTAACAGGAAGGCCACCCCGTTCCAGCAGTTGATCGCCACCGTGCCATAGCGCAGCTCGGCGATCAGCGCGTTAAAACGCTTACGCCCAATCGCCTTGCGGGTGCGCGGGTGGATCACAATATTGGCCCCCAGCGTGCCCTGCAGCCGCTGATTGGCATAGCCGATCGCCTGGCGCAAAAAGCTTTCCGCGCTGTCGGCCTCAAGGCGGGTGATCGACAGCCCCGGGCCAAAGACCTCCTGCTGGCAGAAGTCCGGATCATCCTCGGTGTTCGCCACAATCAACGGCAGCGCGTCGCCGCGGGCTATCTCCAGCGGCTGACGGGCGCGCAGGCGAAAGTCAGTCAGCCGGTTTTCCGCGCCGGGGTAATAGTCCGGACGGGTATTGGCGGCGATCAGCCGGTACAGCTGACTAAGCAGGGCCGACGCCGGCTCCCAGCCCTGCTGCAGGATCAGCACCTGGCTGGCCACGCAGTTAAACCCGCCATTGTTCATCTTCTGCGTCGCCAGCTGCTGCGCCTGAAAAGCGATATCCGCCTCGCTCCACGGACCGGGGACGATAATGGTAGGGCTGACGCCGCCCAGCTCCGAGGTCACCCGACGCGGGTTCAGCGGCGTCCCGGCGGCCCGACGCTGGCGAGCCGCCTCACCATCGCCCCAGACGATAGCGTCATGGCTCTCCCGCGAGCCGGTGATATGGATCTCATCGACAGCGGGATGGGTGGTCAGCCACGCCCCCGCCTGGGCGTCGCCGGTGACGATGCGGAGCGCATCCATGGCGATCAGCGGCGCCAGAGCCTGAGCCAGCAGATCGTGCAGATAATCATTCACCGGGTTGAGCTTCAGCAGGCAGACCTGATTTTCAATAAACAGTTTGTGTAATACGTCCAGCGGCGCGATAGCGGCCACATTCCCGGCGCCGAGCACCAGCGCCAGCTTGCCCTGCCGCGCGGCCGGCGGGATATCGTATGCGGCTGCCGCGCAGCGATCGAGATTGGCCCGGGTGACCCCCGGCTGCATCCAAATTTCAGCGCGAACACCAGACAGCAACAGTCGATCCCAGAGCGTGCCGGGCACTACCCGCAGCGCCAGACGGCCGTCCGCCAGCGTCCGCAGCGGGATCCGCCGGAGAAAGGTTTTCTCCTCCAGCTGCTCCAGGGTGGCGATAAGCCCGTTGCAGCCGACCATCAGCGCGCAGGGGCCTGCCAGCCACTCTTCGCCCGTCAGCGGATCGCCTGGCGGTAGTCCTTTGGCCCTCGCCGCCGCCTCCACCCACGCAGGAGCAATTGAAGCCAGGGCATCCTTGATCTGGCGCAGGAGCGCCAGACGACGATTCACTGAAGTCTCCGCCCAGCGCTGGCGCGCCGCCGACAAGGCGTGCAGCGCTGCGTCATACTGAGAGCAGGTCGTCAGACCGGGTCGCGCGTGGCTCATTTTCCCTCACTCATTAAAATCTCTCCATAGGCCTGGCGCAGCTGATTCTTGAGCACCTTGCCCGTGGCGCTGACCGGTAGCGCATCGACAAATATCACCCGGTCCGGGATCTGCCATTTGGGCACCCGTTTCTCAAACCAGGCCAGCAGATCGCTCTCTTCCACTTCGCCCCCTTCCACGCGAACGCACAGCAGCACCGGCCGCTCGTCCCAGCGCGGGTGGCGGGCGGCGATGGCCGCCGCGCTGCGCACCGCCTGATGCGCGATGGCGATATTCTCCAGCTCAACGGTGGAGATCCACTCGCCGCCGGACTTGATGATATCCTTTGCCCGATCGCTGATCACCAGATAACCATTGGCGTCGAGCGTACCGATATCGCCGGTATCAAACCAGCCTGCCGCGGTCAGGGCGCTTTCGTCCTGACCATAGTACTGCTCCACCACCCAGTGCCCTCTGACCTGCAGATATCTCTGACTTTGACCGTCCATGGGCAGTGGGTCGCCCTCGACATCCACCACCTGTAGCTCGATGCCAAAAATAGGCCGCCCCTGACCGGTACGCTGTTTTTGCTGCTCCGGCGCCGGGAGTGCGTCATGTTTGCTCAACAGCGTGTTAATGGTGCCGATGGGCGATGTTTCGGTCATTCCCCAGGCGTGGATCAGCGTAATGCCGTAATCGTGCTGAAAGGCCTCCATCATCGACGGCGGCAGCGCGGAGCCCCCGACAAACGCACGTTTAAAATCAGGCAGCCGCATGTCCGACCGCCGCATCGCCGCCAACAGACCGGCCCAGATCACCGGCACGCCGAACGCCACCGTCACCTTCTCGGCGGCCAGCAGCTGCAGCAGGCTGTCGCCATCGAGGTGCGGCCCCGGCAGCACCAGCCGCGCGCCGACCATGGCGGCGATAAACGGCGTCCCCCACGCGTTGACATGGAACATCGGCACCACCGGCAACAGGCTATCCCTGGCCGAGATCCCGGCGGCGTCCGGCTGATTGCCGCTCAGGGCATGCAGGACCAGCGAACGATGGGTATTCAACACCCCTTTCGGTCGGCCGGTGGTCCCCGAGGTGTAGCAGAGCGAGGCCGGCGTCAGTTCATTGAGCGGCGGCCAGCGATAGTCTGCCATCCCCTGCTGCAACAGTTCGTCAAAAAACAGCAATGAGGGCAGCTGGCTGAGCGCCGCTTCGCTGCGGGGCGCCATCAGCACGACGTGTTTCACCGTCGGCAGCTGCGGCAGGAGCTGCGCCACCAGCGGCAAAAAGGTCTGGTCAAAGAACAGCACCTCGTCGGCAGCGTCGTTGAGGATATACCGCAGATGGTCAACCGACAGCCGCGGATTGACGGTGTGCGTCACCCAGCCGCCGGAGGCGACGGCAAAATAGATCTCCAGGTGGCGGCGATTGTTCCATGCGAGGGTGGCGCAGCGGGCACCCGGCGGCAGCCCCAGCGACGCCAGCGCCGATGCCAGCCGCTGAGCGCGGCTGGCCATTTCCCCCCAGCTGCTGCGCTCCTTCTCACCGCCGGCGCCCACCGAGACGATCTCCGTCTCGCTGTGGTATTGCGCCGCATGGCTGAGCAGCGCGGTGGTAGTGAGATCCTGATAAATCATCGGTGACGGCATGGCGGGGTCTCCTTTACAGACTTCCGGGCGGGGGAACAGGGTCGCGGCGCGAACGTGCGGACGCCTATTGAATCTGGTCTACATTTGCCGGTCTGCACAAAAAAACGTACGGAAATCAGCGGTCACGCACAAAATTATCGCGGGTAATCGCTCAGAAAGGAGAAGCCGAGAATGATATGATGAAGGGCATTGCCCGGCGCCGGTCCGGGCGATATCGCCAGAGCGACTGCCGGGGACTGACGATAGCCTGGAGTACGTGATGCGCGCTTCAGAGGAAAGCGGCTCAGCGTCGCCCATCGTCGGGCTGGCCTTTGTCCTTCCCTTTTTCGGCTCGCCGTTGCACAAAATCTTCAATGATGCCGAAGAGCCCGTTGAGGGGTTTCCACAGCACCACCAGCAGCAGCATGGGGCCGTATACCCGCACACCGCCCGTCGCGACCTGACCGGTAAACAGCAGGGCTAAGCCATCCAGCAGCAGGCACAACGCGCTGCCGGTGCCGATCAACAGGCACAGCAGGAAGAGGATCGGTCGGCTATCGGCGTATTCAGGTAGCGCACGCTGGCTCCAGATGCCGACGATAATGGACGCGATCAAGGCGATCGATGCAATGACCAGGGGATGATGCATGGTCTGACTCCTGTCATGACGTGACATCCTTGTCAACAGCGCTGCCGGAAGCGGTGGGCGTCGCCCTGCCCCCCGGCAGGCTGATTCAGTTTACAGCGCGTTTTCCTGCAGCAGCTTATCGATAAAGGCGGGTACCACTTCGCTTGCCAGCCCGTAGTGCTTTTCGGCAAACTCGCTGCCCACCTGGCTGGGCTCGAGGTTCAGTTCAACGGTATGGGCGCCGTGCAGTCGCGCCTCGTGCACAAAGCCGGCCGCCGGATAGACGTGGCCGGAGGTGCCGATGGCGATAAAGATATCCGCTTCGGCCAGCGCGCTGTAGATCTCGTCCATCCCCAGCGGCATTTCGCCAAACCAGACCACGTGCGGACGCAGCGCCGCCGGGAACTGGCAGCAGTGGCATTTGTCCTCTGCGGTGACGTCCCCGGTCCACTCCAGCACCTGGCCGCTCCACGAACAGCGCACCTTCAGCAGCTCGCCGTGCATATGGATCACCCGGCGGTTGCCGGCGCGTTCGTGCAGATTATCGATATTCTGGGTGACCAGCAGAAAATGGTCGCCCAGCAGATCCTCCAGACGCGCCAGCGCCAGATGCGCCGCGTTCGGCGCGATCTCCGGACTCTGCAGCTGACGACGGCGGGCGTTGTAGAACGCCTGCACCAGCGCCGGGTCGCGGGCGAAGCCTTCCGGCGTCGCCACATCTTCCACCCGATGCTCTTCCCACAGGCCATCGGCCGCGCGGAAAGTTTTGATCCCCGACTCCGCCGATATGCCCGCGCCGGTTAACACCACCACTCTCGGTTTGGCCATCGCTTCAGGCTTCATCCTGTCCTCCCTAAAGAAAATCCGCTGACGCAGACGGTCACGCAACTGACGTTTATTGCGACGAAAACGGCTCAATCGATGTAAACGGCGCGACTGCATAGCTACCTCTGTGGTTAATGGCTCAGATGAAGGAAGGCCGCACCGCGCATTCCCCCGGCATCGCCGTGGCGCGCGCGCTCAATGCGCGGTACCCTGGCGACCGGCAGAAGATGGCGCGGCAATCGCTGCGCCAGCCCTTCGCTAATGGCCGTAAAGTTAGATAATCCACCGCCGAGCACCAGCAAATCCGGGTCGACAATGGTCAGTATATTTCCCAGACACGCCGCCAGCAGATCGAGATAGCGCTCTACATGCGCCTGGGCGCGCGGATCGTGCTGCTGCCACTGCGCCACAATCTCCGGCGAGGTAAGCGGTTGCTGATAAAAATGTTCATACAGCCAGGCGAAACCGCGGCCGGAGAGATAATTTTCAATGCAGCCCAGCTGGCCGCAGCCGCAGCGAAGCAGCGGAAAATCACGCCCGACCACCTCCAGGGCATCCACCGGCAGACGAATATGACCAAACTCGCCGGTGATATAGCTATGTCCGGTAATCGATTTACCGTTCAACACCAGGCCGCCGCCCACGCCGGTGCCGAGGATCAGCCCCATCACCAGCGGGTATTGCGTAAACTCATCGTCCCACGCTTCCGACAGCGCGAAGCAATTGGCGTCATTATCGAGGCGCACATCGCGCCCCAGCCGCGCGCTGAGGTCGGCGCGCAGCGGCCGGCCGCTGGCGGCAGGCACGTTAGCGGCATACAGCGTGCCGTCCGCCGTTTCCGGCATCCCCGGGATACCGATCCCAACCGTCCCCTGCCGGTCGAAGCGCGCATCGGCCTCGCGGACCAGCGCCTCCACCGCCTGGAGAAAATCCTCATAACTGCTTTTCGGCGTGGCGACGCGTTTTTCCCACTGCAGCCGCCGCTCCTGATTAAATACGCCCAGCGCTATCTTGCTGCCGCCAATGTCAAATCCATAGTACATTTCAGCAATTCCTCTTGTGTCGTCAGCCAGGCCGACGATGACGATAAATTACTGGCCACTCAGCACCCTCGCCGGGTCGATACGGCTGGCGCGGCGGGCGGGATACCAGCTGGCCAGCAAACTCAGCAACAGTGCTGTCACCAGCACATAAAAGACGTCCAGCCAGTGCAGTTCAGACGGCAGGAAGTCAATAAAATAGATGTCGCCGGAGAGGAATTTATGCCCAATCAGGTATTCGATGCCGTTGATGATTGACGTCAGATTCAACGCGCAGATCACGCCGATCACCACCCCGAACAGGCTGCCTACCGATCCGGCTAATAAACCATACCACACGAAAATCGCGCGAATTAAGCCGTCTTTTGCGCCAAGCGTGCGCAGCACCGCAATATCGCCGCTTTTGTCTTTGACCGCCATCACCAGCGTCGAGACGATGTTGAAGCAGGCCACGCCGATCACCAGTACCATCGCCAGGTACATAATGGCGCGGATCATCTGGATATCGCGATACATATAGCCGTAGGTGCCAATCCAGCTCTTGATGTAGACGTAGCTGTTGGTCACCTCGCCGGCGTCGCGCACCAGCTTGTTAGCATGGAAAACGTCGGTGACCTTGATGGCGATGCCGGTCACGCTGCCGCCCATCTCCAGGTACTGCTGCGCATCCTGCATCGGGATCATGGCAAAACTATGATCGAGCTGGCCGCTCAGCTGTAAAATACCGGTCACATGCAGCCTGACGCGTTTCGGCTGCAGCAGTTGATGGTCGGCGTCGGCGTTAGGGATCATGATCGACACCCAGTCCCCCTGCTTCACGTGCAGGGCATCGGCGACGCCTTTACCCAGAATCACCTGCTGTTCGCCGGCCTTGAAGCCGGCCCACGCGTTATTCTGCACAAAGGTGGGCAGCGCGCTGAGCCGGGTTTCCTGCTGCGGGTCGACCCCTTTCACCTGGATGGCGCGCATATTGCTGCCGCTCTCCACCAGGCCGGTGAAGTTAATATAGGGCGCCGCCGCGACAATCCCCTTCACCTTCTGCACCTTCGCCAGCGCCTCCTGCCAGTTATTCCACGGCTGGTTCACGGGTTCGATTTCACCGTGCGGCACCACCGCCAGCACGCGGTGGTTCAGCTCGCGCTCAAAGCCGTTCATCGCGCTGAGACCGACGATCAGCACCGCCACCCCCAGCGCAATACCGATGGTGGAGATCACCGAGATCAGCGACACCATGCCGCCGCGCCGCCGGCCGCGGCTGAAACGCAATGCAATTAATAACGATAACGGAGAGGCCATTACTCGGCCCCCATCAGGGTCAGATCGGCGGTCAGGCGGCCATCGCGCATCTCCAGCTGGCGGCTCATCCGCTTCGCCAGCTGCAGGTCGTGGGTCACCACCAGAAACGCGGTGCGCTGCGCGAGGTTCAGTTCGCCCAGCAGCTGGAAGATGCTGTCGGCGTTGCGGGCGTCGAGGTTACCGGTCGGCTCATCCGCCAATACCAGCCGCGGCTTGTTCACCAGCGCGCGGGCAATCGCCACCCGCTGGCGTTCGCCGCCGGAGAGCTCCGACGGACGGTGATGGCTGCGGTGTTCAAGCCCGACCGCATGCAGCATCGCTTTCGCCTGACGTTCAATGTCCGCCGGCTTCTTTTTGCCAATCAGCAGCGGCATCGCCACGTTTTCCAGCGCGCTAAAGTCCGGCAGCAGATGGTGGAACTGATAGATAAAGCCCAGCTCGCGGTTGCGCAGGTCGGCGCGCGCGGCGGTAGAGAGCTTGCTCATCGGCTGGCCGGAGAAAATCACGTCGCCAGAGGTGGGCGTATCGAGGCCGCCCAGCAGATGCAGCAGGGTACTTTTACCGGAGCCGGAGGTGCCGACGATGGCCATCATCTCGCCTTCATCAATGCTGAAGCTGACATTGTGCAGGACATCGGTTTGCACATTGCCTTCCTGATAGCGTTTGCACAGGTTGTCGCATTGCAGCAGGATCTTATTCATAACGTAAAGCCTCAGCGGGTTGAGTGGCGGCAGCGCGCCAGGAAGGGTACAACGTAGACAACAATGCCAGCGCCATCGCCACCAGGGCGATCACGACGACCTGCAGCGGCTCAATCGCCACCGGCAGCGCCGCGCCGTCAAGGAAGGCGCCGATGATCGGCATTAAATTATTCAACTGGCTGGCCAGCAGCGCGCCAAGCACGGCTCCCAGCAGCGCGCCGACGATCCCGGCGCTGGCGCCCTGCACCATAAAGACGGCCATAATCTGTCGCGGCGTCAGCCCCTGGGTCTGCAGGATCGCCACTTCGCCCTGCTTCTCCATCACCATCATCCCCAGCGAGGTAATAATATTGAAGGCCGCGACGGCGACGATCAGGCTGAGCAGCAGGCCCATCATATTTTTCTCCATACGCACCGCCTGGAACAGTTCGCCCTTGCGCTCGCGCCAGTCCTGCCACTGGGTGCCCGACGGCAGCGTCTGCTGGCTGAGGGTATCCACTTGCAGCGGTTTATCCAGCCACAGGCGCCAGCCGGTGATATTCCCCAGCGGATAGCGCATCAAACGGGAAGCATCGTCGATGTTGGTCAGCATCTGATAACCATCGACTTCGCTGTTGGCGGCGAAGGTGCCGATGACTGTAAACAGACGCTGGCTCGGCACGCGCCCCATCGGCGTAAACTGGCTGGCGGAGGGGACCATCACGCGAATTTTATCGCCGCGATTCACCCCCAGCTGGCCCGCCAGCTGCTCGCCGAGAATCACGTTATATTTGCCCGCCTGCAGATCGCTCTGTTTGACGTTCACCAGGTACGGTGTCAGGGGATCGTTCTGCGCCGGGTCGATGCCCAGCATCACGCCGACCGCCACGCTGCGCGCGCTCTGCAGCACCACGTCGCCGGTGGTGATCGGCGCCACGCGGGTGACGCCCTGGAGTTTCGCCTCGCGCTCCGGCAGCTGTTGGGGATTCACCGAACCCTGTTTGGCGCTAAGAATGGCCTGGGGCATCAGCCCCAGGATGTTGTTTTGCAGTTCGCGTTCAAAGCCGTTCATCACCGACAGGACCGTCACCAGCGCCATGACGCCGAGGGTAATACCGATGGTGGAAAGCCAGGAGACGAAACGACCGAAGCGGTCGGCTGCGCGCCCGCGCATATAGCGCAGGCCGATAAAGAGTGCGGCAGGTTGGTACATGTCATCCATCTGGTTGCTGATAGCCGATTCCCGAGTATATAAGCGATTAGGGGCAGCGTAAATGACTGATACCTGACGACTTTATTAGCAATAATCCTAAAAATCAAGCAAATACAAACGGATAGATAAGTACTTACTTATTAATCTTTACGCTTATCGACAGCGCTGACCTTTCTTCACTCAACACGCGATGGCAATTCGGGTTGGCGAATCCAGACCAATCGCGGATAATCTCACTATTGAATATCAGCGAGTTGCCCTCCATATCGGCAGAGCGAATCCCTAAGAGACCATGAAACCGTCTATGCCTGAACAATATCGATACTCATTGCCGGTGAAAGCCGGTGACCAGCGCCAGCTTGGCGAGTTGACCGGCGCAGCCTGCGCCACCCTGGTGGCGGAGATGGCCGAACGCCACAAGGGCCCGGTGGTGCTGGTGGCGCCTGACATGCAAAACGCGCTGCGTCTGAACGACGAGATCAGGCAGTTCACCGACAGCCTGGTGATGGGGCTGGCGGACTGGGAAACGCTCCCTTACGACAGCTTCTCGCCGCATCAGGACATTATCTCCTCCCGTCTTGCCACCCTTTACCAGTTACCCACTATGCAGCGCGGCGTGCTGATCGTCCCGGTCAGCACGCTGATGCAGCGCGTCTGTCCGCACAGCTTCCTTCACGGCCACGCGCTGGTGATGAAAAAGGGTCAGCGCCTGTCGCGCGATGCGCTGCGCGACCAGCTCGAGGGGGCCGGCTACCGCCATGTCGATCAGGTGATGGAGCATGGCGAATACGCCACCCGCGGCGCGCTGCTCGACCTGTTCCCGATGGGCAGCGACCAGCCCTACCGCCTCGATTTTTTTGACGATGAAATCGACAGCCTGCGCCTGTTCGACGTCGACAGCCAGCGCACGCTGGAGGAAGTGGCGGCCATTAACCTGCTGCCGGCGCACGAATTCCCCACCGACCAGACCGCCATCGAGCTGTTCCGCAGTCAGTGGCGCGACCGCTTTGAGGTGAAGCGCGACGCCGAGCATATCTATCAGCAGGTCAGTAAAGGGACGCTGCCTGCCGGTATCGAATACTGGCAGCCGCTGTTCTTCAGCGAGCCGCTGCCGCCGTTATTTAGCTATTTCCCGGCCAGCACGCTGATCGTCAACACCGGCGATCTCGAGGCCAGCGCGGAGCGTTTCCAGAATGAAGCCCGCGCCCGCTTTGAAAACCGCGGCGTCGATCCGATGCGCCCGCTCCTGCCGCCGGAACTGCTGTGGCTGCGCAGCGATGAGCTGTTCAGCGAACTGAAAAAGTGGCCGCGCGTTCAGCTGAAAACCGAGCGCCTGGCCGAAAAAGCAGCGAATACCAACCTGGGCTACCAGACGCTGCCGGACCTCGCCGTCCTGGCGCAAAACAAAGCGCCGCTGGATAATCTGCGCCGCTTCCTCGACGCGTTTGCCGGTCCGGTGATCTTCTCCGTTGAAAGCGAGGGTCGCCGGGAAGCGCTGAGCGAAATGCTGGCGCGGATCAAAATTGCGCCGAAACACCTGCTGCGCCTGGAGGAAGCCACCGGCAACGGGCGCTATCTGATGATTGGCGCCGCCGAGCACGGGTTTATCGACAGCCAGCGCGGCCTGGCGCTGATTTGCGAGAGCGACCTGCTCGGCGAGCGCGTAGCGCGCCGTCGTCAGGATTCCCGTCGCACCATTAACCCTGACACGCTAATTCGCAACCTTGCCGAACTGCATATCGGCCAGCCGGTCGTTCACCTGGAACACGGCGTGGGCCGCTATGCGGGGATGACCACCCTGGAGGCGGGCGGCATCACCGGCGAATACCTGATGCTGACCTACGCCAACGATGCCAAATTATACGTTCCGGTCTCCTCGCTGCATCTTATTAGTCGCTACGCCGGCGGAGCGGAAGAGAACGCGCCCCTGCACAAGCTGGGCGGCGATGCCTGGACCCGGGCGCGGCAAAAAGCGGCCGAGAAGGTACGCGACGTAGCGGCCGAACTGCTGGATATCTACGCCCAGCGCGCGGCGAAAGCCGGGTTTGCCTTTAAACACGACCGCGAACAGTATCAGCTGTTCTGCGACGGTTTCCCGTTTGAAACCACGCCGGATCAGGCACAGGCGATCAACGCCGTCCTCAGCGATATGTGCCAGCCGCTGGCCATGGACCGCCTGGTGTGTGGCGATGTGGGCTTCGGCAAGACCGAAGTGGCCATGCGCGCCGCCTTCCTCGCCGTGGAGAACCACAAACAGGTGGCGGTACTGGTGCCGACCACCCTGCTGGCTCAGCAGCACTATGACAACTTCCGCGATCGTTTCGCCAACTGGCCGGTACGCATCGAAATGCTCTCCCGCTTCCGCAGCGCTAAAGAGCAGGCGCAGATCCTCGAGCAGGCCGCGGAAGGCAAAATCGATATCTTGATCGGCACCCATAAGCTGCTGCAGAGCGAGGTGAAGCTGCGCGATCTGGGGCTGCTGATCGTCGACGAAGAGCACCGGTTTGGCGTGCGGCATAAAGAGCGCATCAAAGCGATGCGCGCCGATGTCGATATCCTGACCCTCACCGCCACGCCGATCCCGCGAACGCTGAACATGGCGATGAGCGGGATGCGGGATCTGTCGATCATCGCCACGCCGCCGGCGCGCCGCCTGGCGGTAAAGACCTTCGTTCGCGAATACGATGCGCTGGTCGTGCGCGAGGCGATCCTGCGTGAAACGCTGCGCGGCGGTCAGGTTTACTACTTGTTTAATGACGTCGAGAACATCCAGAAAGCCGCCGACAAGCTGGCGGAGCTGGTGCCTGAGGCGCGGATCGCCATCGGCCACGGTCAGATGCGGGAGCGCGAGCTGGAGCGGGTGATGAATGACTTCCATCACCAGCGCTTCAATGTGCTGGTGTGCACCACCATCATCGAAACCGGGATCGACATTCCCACCGCCAACACCATCATTATCGAACGCGCCGACCACTTTGGCCTCGCCCAGCTGCACCAGCTGCGCGGCCGCGTTGGCCGCTCCCATCACCAGGCCTATGCCTGGCTGCTGACGCCGCATCCGAAGGCGATGACCACCGATGCGCAAAAGCGCCTCGAAGCCATTGCCTCGCTGGAAGATCTTGGCGCCGGCTTTGCGCTGGCGACCCACGATCTGGAGATCCGCGGCGCCGGGGAGCTGCTGGGCGAAGATCAGAGCGGTCAGATGGAGACCATCGGCTTCTCCCTGTATATGGAGCTGCTGGAGAATGCGGTAGATGCCCTGAAAGCCGGGCGCGAGCCGTCGCTGGAAGATCTCACCAGCCAGCAGACGGAAGTCGAACTGCGCATGCCTTCCCTGCTGCCTGATGATTTCATCCCCGACGTCAATACTCGTCTATCGTTCTATAAGCGCATTGCCAGCGCCAAAAACGAACAGGATCTGGAGGAGATCAAAGTCGAGCTGATCGATCGTTTTGGCCGCCTGCCCGACGCCGCCCGCAATCTGCTGGATATCGCCCGTCTGCGTCAGCAAGCGCAGAAGCTGGGGATCCGTAAGCTGGAGAGCAATGAAAAAGGCGGCGTGATCGAATTTAACGAGAAAAACAACGTCAATCCGGTGTGGTTGATCGGCCTGCTGCAGAAGCAGGCGCAGCACTTCCGCCTGGACGGGCCGACGCGCCTGAAGTTCATGCAGGATCTCGAGGAGCGAAAGACGCGGATGGATTGGGTTCGCCAGTTCATGCGCCAGCTGGAAGAGAACGCCGTCGCCTGATCGCAGGGAGATACGGCCGGTACGCCGTATCTCCCTTTTCACATATCTGGCAATCTTTACAAACATTTTGCAATCCGCCTGGATTTCCCCACACAGACTCACGCCATAATCTCATCTCCTTTTTCATATAAAAATAACCAGTTATATATTTTGGAGTTATGGTAATGAGAAACCGTTTCCCCCTGGCGCTGGCGCTGGTCGCGCTGGTTGCCGCGCTGGCGCTGCCTGCGCGCGCTAACACCTGGCCCCTTCCCCCGCCGGGCAGCCGGCTGGTGGGGCAGAATCAGTTCCATGTGGTACAGGATAACGGCGGTTCGCTGGAGGCGATTGCCAAAAAGTACAATGTCGGCTTTCTGGCCCTGCTGCAGGCCAATCCCGGGGTAGACCCCTATGTTCCGCGCGCCGGCAGCGTGCTGACTATCCCCCTGCAAACGCTGCTGCCCGATGCGCCGCGCGAAGGGCTGGTGATCAACCTTGCCGAACTGCGCCTCTACTATTACCCGCCGGGCAAGAATGAAGTGACCGTCTACCCGATCGGCATCGGCCAACTGGGCGGAACCACCATCACACCGACGATGGTCACCACCGTGTCCGACAAGCGGGCTAATCCGACCTGGACGCCAACCGCTAACATTCGCGCGCGCTACAAAGCGATGGGGATTGAGCTGCCGGCGGTGGTGCCTGCCGGTCCTGACAACCCGATGGGCCATCACGCTATCCGCCTTGCCGCCTATGGCGGAGTCTATCTCCTGCACGGCACCAATGCCGATTTCGGCATCGGCATGCGCGTCAGCTCCGGCTGTATTCGTCTGCGCGACAACGATATCAAGGCGCTGTACAACGCGATCTCGCCGGGCACGAAGGTGAATATTATCAACACGCCGATTAAGGCGTCGGTGGAGCCGGACGGCCGCCGTCTGGTCGAAATCCACCAGCCGCTGTCTGAGCATATCGATGACGACCCGCAGACGCTGCCTATTACGCTTAACGCGGCCATGAAGGCGTTCAAACAGGCGCCGCAGACCGACGGTACGGTAATGGAGCGCGCGATGAATTACCGCTCGGGCATGCCCATTGACGTTACCCGTCATGCCGACCCTGGTCCGCAGTCGCTGTAACCTCACGCTGCAGAAAACAAAAAACCCGCCTGACGGCGGGTTTTTTGTTGGCAAGGGTCAAACAGGGGTACAACAGGGTCTTACTCATCGCTGACCGGTGAAGGGGGCCGGGCAGCGACGCATCGGGTTTACTTGTAGATAACCGCGGTACCGTGAAGAGTATTCGGGCCGGTTACCGAAGTAATACGGTATGAGGTGGCGCCCATTTCATCCGCTTTCTGCGCCAGCTGGTCTTCCAGCGACCCCAGGTTAGTCCCTGCGGACGCAGAGATGGTGCCCACTTTATGCTGGCCGGCTGGGGTGGACTGCACCTCAACAGCGGCAAAGCTGGCGAAAGAGAGGGAGCTAAGCACGGCGGCAATAGCCAGAGTATTAACGGTTTTCATGATTATTATACCTATGCAGATGAATTTTATAGTAGGGTCGTAAGCATTAACTTAACGATCGATAGGTAAATAATAATGTGATCTAAGTCACACGTCAACGCATTTTTATAACGATCGTTTAACTATTTATAAAATGCTTAATTTTCATACGCATATGAATTATTTATTTTTGAACCAACAGCGCTGGCCCCGGCGATCGTTTATTTTTATAATGGCCATTCACCAAACCAACATAGGTACAACGGCATCATGACAACTGACGTTCAAAGTTGCGCCAAAAAAAGCCGTGGCCGACCGAAGGTGTTCGACAGGGATGCGGCGCTGGACAAAGCCATGACACTCTTCTGGCAGCACGGCTATGAGGCGACCTCGCTCGCCGATCTGGTCGAGGCGACAGGAGCAAAAGCCCCCACCCTGTATGCGGAATTTGTGAATAAAGAAGGACTGTTCCGCGCAGTATTGGATCGTTACATTTCGCGCTTTGCCGCGAAGCACGAAGCCGTGCTGTTTGCTGAGGGAAAAACCGTCGATCGGGCGTTGCGCGACTACTTCACCGCGGTCGCCACCTGCTTTACCAGCAAAGAGACGCCGGCCGGCTGCTTTATCATCAATACCTCCGCCGCGCTGGCCGCCTCCTCGACGGATATCGCCAACACCATCAAATCCCGCCATGCGATGCAGGAGCAGGCGCTAACCCAGTTTCTACAGCAGCGGCAAGCGCAGGGCGAACTGCCCGCGGGCCGCGACGTGGCGCAGCTCGCGCAGTTTCTCAACTGTGTCCTGCAGGGGATGTCCATCAGCGCACGGGAAGGCGCCGATTTCGACAAACTGATGCAAATCACTGACACCACTCTCCGTCTCTGGCCGCTGGTCCTCGAGTCCTGATGCGCCCCGCTTCCGGCGGTATTCTGCCGCCGGAACCGCCCGCCGTTTCGCTTTACCCCCACAAAATAGATTGATTTTTATTACCTTTTCTCGCGCAAGATAAACGCAAATGATATTGATTGCGATATTCATTATGTGCAAAATCCTTTTTTGAGTTTTTCCAGATGTTTCGCATTGTAACGAATACCGGCCGACGCCGGCCCATAACAACGACAAAGCAACTTGCTCATAAAAGGAATGGATATGAAAAAGCGCCTCTGGGTGCTCCACCCTCTGCTGCTGGCCAGCGCGCTGCCTGCGCTGGCGGCTCAGTCTGATGAAGACAGCATCATCGTTAGCGCGAACCGCACCCACCGCACCGTGGCCGAGATGGCCCAAACCACCTGGGTCATTGAGGGCCAGGAGATTGAGCAGCAGGTCCAGGGCGGGAAAGAGTTCAAAGACGTGCTGGCGCAGCTGATCCCGGGCATCGATGTCAGCAGCCAGGGGCGCACCAATTACGGGATGAACATGCGCGGGCGCGCCATCGTCGTGCTGATTGACGGCGTCCGGCTCAACTCCTCACGCACCGACAGTCGCCAGCTCGACGCCATCGATCCGTTCAACATCGAACATATCGAAGTGATCTCCGGGGCGACCTCACTGTACGGCGGCGGCAGTACCGGCGGACTTATCAACATCGTCACCAAAAAAGGGCAGCAGGATCGGCAGGTCGATCTTGAGGTGGGCAGCAAGAGCGGGTTTGCCAACAGCAACGATCATGATGAGCGCGTCGCGGCGGCCGTCAGCGGCGGGACAGACCACGCGTCCGGGCGTTTATCGGTAGCCTATCAGCGTTTCGGCGGCTGGTACGATGGCAACAACGATGCGCTGCTCCTCGATAACACCCAAACGGGGCTCCAGCACTCCGACCGTCTGGACGTCATGGGAACGGGGACGATCGAGATCGACGACAACCGCCAGCTGCAGCTGGTCACCCAGTATTATAAAAGCCAGGGCGATGATGACTATGGCCTGTGGCTCGGAAAGAATATGTCCGCGGTGACCAGCGGCGGCAAAGCGTACACCACCGATGGGCTCAATTCCGATCGTATCCCCGGCACCGAGCGCCATCTGATCAGCCTCCAGTACTCCGATGCCGACTTCTTCGGTCAGAATCTGGTGAGCCAGGTGTACTATCGCGATGAATCCCTCACCTTCTATCCGTTCCCGACGCTCAGCAAAGGCCAGGTCAGCAGTTTCTCCTCGTCGCAGCAGGATACCGATCAGTATGGGGCAAAGCTGACCCTGAACAGTCAGCCGCTGGCGGGCTGGGATCTCACCTGGGGTCTCGACGCCGATCATGAGACCTTCAATGCCAATCAGATGTTCTTCGATCTGCAACAATCGCTGGCTTCCGGTGGGCTGCACAACGAATCGATCTATACCACCGGCCGCTACCCAGGATACAGCATCTCCAACGTCGCGCCGTTCCTGCAGTCAAGCTACGATCTGAACGATATCTTTACCATTAGCGGCGGGGTTCGCTACCAGTGGACCGAAAACCGGGTTGACGACTTTGTCGGCTACGCCCAGCAACAGGATATCGCCAACGGCAAAGCGCGCTCCGCCGACGCCATCAAAGGCGGCAAAACCGATTATGACAACTTCCTGTTTAACGCCGGGATCGTCGCCCATCTGACCGAGCGTCAACAGACCTGGTTTAACTTCTCGCAGGGCGTTGAGCTGCCGGATCCGGGTAAATACTATGGCATCGGGAAATACGGCGCCGCGGTCAATGGTCATCTGCCGCTGCTCTCCAGCGTCAACGTCGATGACTCGCCGCTGCAGGGGATCAAAGTTAACTCGTATGAGCTGGGCTGGCGCTACACCGGCGATAACCTGCGCACCCAGCTGGCGGCGTATTACTCGACTTCGGATAAGACCATCGTGGTCAACCGTACCGACATGACCATCGATGTTCAGTCCGACAAGCGGCGTATTTACGGCGTTGAGGGAGCGGTCGATTACTTTATTCCGGACAGCGACTGGAGCGTCGGCGGCAACTTCAACGTGCTGAAATCACAGGTGCAGACCGATGGCCGCTGGCAAAAATGGGACGTCACCCTCGCCTCGCCGTCCAAAGCCACCGCCTGGGTAGGCTGGGCGCCGGATCCGTGGAGCCTGCGCGTGCAGAGCCAGCAGGTGTTTGACCTCAGCGACGCCGCCGGCAACAAGCTGGAAGGCTATAATACCGTCGATTTTATCGGCAGTTACGCGCTGCCGGTGGGGAAACTGACCTTCAGTATCGAAAACCTGCTTAACGAAGATTATGTCACCATCTGGGGCCAGCGCGCGCCGCTGCTCTACAGCCCAACCTACGGCAGCTCGTCGCTGTATGAATATAAAGGCCGTGGCCGTACCTTCGGTCTGAATTACGCGTTAACTTTCTGACAAAAAAAGCCCCTCAGCCTGAGCGATTGAGGGGCTAATCATTACACAAATCTGTTTTTAGATTTTGTTGTTCAGGACCAGCTGGCCGTTGTTGTCCAGCGGGATCTGGCTGCCAGGATCGTGATCCATACGGATTTTCCCCTGCTGATCGCCTATCTTATAGGTCACATCGTAGCCCAGCATTTTGTCGGATTTGTCATACACCGTTTTGCAGCGCTGCTGCGTGGTGGTGTAGGTGTCGTTATCCTGCATCGCGCCCTGGATCTGGTTACCGGCATAGCCGCCGCCCAGCGCGCCCACTACCGTCGCCACGCTGCGTCCGTGACCGCCGCCGAACTGGTGGCCAATCACCCCGCCCGCCACCGCGCCCAGCACGGAACCGGCGATGCGGTTTTCATCCTGTACCGGACGACGATGGGTCACGGTGACATTGCGGCATTCCTGGCGCGGCGTTTTCACGGTTTCTTTAATCGGTGTACTGGAGACCACTTGCGCATACTGCGGGCCGCGATCTAACACGTTGAGACCAGCGACAGCTGCAACGCCCAGCGCGGCAGCCACGCCTATCCCTATACCCGCCAACATAGATTTATTCACGGGAGATCCTCCTTTGTTGCTGTTGATACAATTTTGCAACCGGACCCGGGAAGGCGCAAATCAGATAGCGGATGAAAAGTGCGAGAATTCGCTGCAAATCAAAGGGATTCAGAGGATTCCGAGCGAGATCCCCGCCGGTTCAGCAGAAGAGCCCGGAGGCGCCGCCAGGGCGCGCTCCGGGTCGCGATAGCGATTAGTGCAGCTTGAGACGCGGGCGAATGATGCGGTTGATGCGACCAACCAGCATCATCAGGCCGGTTTTGAAATAGCCGTGCAGGGCGATCTGGTGCATACGGTACAGGGAGATGTACACGAAGCGCGCAATGCGCCCTTCCACCATCATCGAGCCGCGCATCAGGTTGCCCATCAGGCTGCCGACGGTGGAGTAATTGGACAGCGACACCAGCGAGCCATGGTCTTTATAGGTATACGCCTTCAGCGGTTTGCCTTTCATCTGCGCGAGGATGTTATTCAGCGCGCAGGTGGCCATCTGGTGCGCCGCCTGAGCACGCGGTGGCACAAACCCGCCTTCCGGACGGGCGCAGGAGGCGCAATCGCCGATGGCGAAAATATCCGCGTCGCGGGTGGTCTGCAGCGTCGGCTCAACCACCAGCTGATTGATACGGTTGGTTTCCAGGCCGCCGATCTCTTTCATGAAATCTGGCGCTTTGATCCCGGCCGCCCAGACCATCAGATCCGCTTCAATATATTCGCCATCTTTGGTGTGCAGGCCGCCCGCATCGGCGCTGGTGACCATGGTCTGCGTCAGCACCCGTACGCCCAGCTTGGTCAGCTCATTGTGCGCCGCGCCGGAAATGCGCGGCGGCAGCGCAGGCAGAATGCGTTCGCCCGCTTCGACCAGCGTGACGTTCAGCGCTTCGTTGGTCAGCCCTTTGTAACCGTAGCTGTGCAGCTGTTTCACGGCATTATGCAACTCAGCGGAGAGTTCCACGCCGGTGGCGCCGCCACCGACGATGGCAATGTTCACTTTACCGTTAGCGCCAAGGTTCGCGGAGTACTTAAGGAACAGGTTGAGCATCTCCTGATGGAAACGACGCGCCTGATGCGGGTTGTCGAGGAAAATGCAGTTCTCTTTCACCCCAGGGGTGTTAAAGTCATTCGAGGTACTGCCCAGCGCCATTACCAGCGTGTCGTACGGCAGTTTACGCTCAGCCACCAGCAGCTCGCCTTTTTCATTGCGCAGCTCGCCGAGGGTGATGGTCTTCCCTTCGCGATTGATATCGACCACCGACCCCAGCTGGAACTGGAAGCCGTGGTTGCGGGCATGGGCCAGATAGCTCAGCGCATCAACGCCTTCATCCAGAGAACCGGTGGCCACTTCGTGCAGCAGCGGCTTCCACAGATGGCTGTGGTTACGGTCCACCAGGGTGATTTTCGCTTTCTTATGGCGCCCTAACTTTTTCCCCAGCTGAGTTGCCAGTTCCAGTCCGCCTGCGCCGCCACCCACAATTACGATTTTTTTCAATGGCGTAGTCATGTGTACCCCTAAAATTATTAACCAATTGTTAAATAACAGTTATTAAAATAGCCTTTATTTAACAACAAGTTACGTCAATGAAACCATTCAGCACTGTCGAGAATACCATGAACGGTGCATTGGTCATACCAAAATTGATGTGCATCAAGTTTTGTCGCGTATTTTTTCAGCGAAACCAATAAGTGTAGACATGAAAAAACCCGCGCGGTGAACCCGGCGCGGGTTTGGAGACAGGGGAA
Source organism: Klebsiella sp. JB_Kp042 (assembly GCF_040065275.1). Lineage (NCBI taxonomy): Bacteria > Pseudomonadati > Pseudomonadota > Gammaproteobacteria > Enterobacterales > Enterobacteriaceae > Klebsiella > Klebsiella sp. JB_Kp042. The sequence goes on along the minus strand of NZ_JBEAJL010000009.1, from coordinate 72,903 downwards.
AAAGGCTTAACCGAGGGTTTTAAACGCTTTCAGCCGCTGCAGGTGCGGCGAGATGTTTTTAAACTTATGGGTCTGCTCTTCATCCCAGATAATTTCATAATAGTGGTGCAGAAGGTCGGCGGAACGCTGGCTGTCCAGCGCTTCGTCCTGCCGGGAAAGCACCACCAGGCAGCGATCGCGGTTCTTCTCGCGAAAGTTGGTCACGCACTTGGTGGCGATGTCAGCATACTCTTCCGGTCGGTCGATTTTGCCTTCCATATTCTCATGCGGAAACAGGTTCGGATTGAACACCGCCTGACGAATATCGCACAGGAAACCAATCCGCTCAGCCCAGTAACCGCCGAGTCCAACGCCGCAGATCAGCGGCCGGTCATCGGCGGTAAGCTGCAGCATTTTATCGACCTCTTTCAGCAAATGCTGCATGTCGTGCTTGGGGTGGCGCGTGCTGTAGCTTATCAACCGCACGTCAGGGTCAATAAACTGCAACTGCATCACCTTCTCGTGGTTACCGGGGCTGTTCGAGTCAAAACCGTGTAAATAGATAATCATTGCATCCTCACCAGACAACAACGCCCCGCAGAGCGTTACGCGGACTTCGCCTCTTGCCAGCGCGCATGAAGCTGCTCCAGCTGGGCACTCACCGTTTTCCAACGGGCTGAATCCCTTAACTCCTGACGGGAAAAGGAACCTTTATGATACAATTTCGTAACACGCTCTGCTTTGATCGGCGACAGGTTATCCAGCACACTGACCGCGCCCTTACGATTATTGCAGACCAGTATCATATCGCAACCGGCGTCGAGCGATGCCTGGCCGCGTTCGGCATAGCTACCCATGATCGCCGCCCCTTCCATCGACAGATCGTCGGAGAAAATCACCCCGTTGAAGCCCAGCTCGCCGCGCAGCACCGTCTTCAGCCAGTACGCTGAACCGCTGGCCGGACGCGGATCGAGCTCCGGATAAATCACATGCGCCGGCATAATGGCATCCAGACGCTGCTCGGCGATAAGGCTTTTGAATATCGCCATATCGTGGTCGCGGATGACCGATGCCGGACGCGGATCGAACGGGGTCTCTTTGTGCGAATCGGCAGTCACCGCCCCGTGTCCCGGGAAGTGTTTGCCGGTGGTTTTCATGCCCGCAGCGTGCATGCCGTCAATGAAGTGACGCGCCATCGTCAGCGCTTTCTGCGGATCTTCATGATAAGAACGTTCGCCGATCGCGGCGCTGATATGGCCGACGTCCAGCACCGGCGCAAAGCTAATATCGATGTCCATGGCGATCATTTCGCTGGCCATCAGCCAGCCGGCCTCGGCGGCCAGTTTGCCCCCCTCTTCCATCCCCAGCAGCGCGGCGAAAGACTGGGCCGCCGGTAAACGGGTAAAGCCTTCGCGGAAACGCTGAACGCGTCCCCCTTCCTGATCGACCGCCACCACCAGATGGTTACGGGAGGCTTCGCGGATCTGGCGCACCAGCTCCCGCAGCTGCGCCGGATCGTGATAATTTCGGGTGAAGAGGATCAACCCTCCCACCAGCGGATGCGCCAGAATCTCTCGCTCTTCCGCATCCAGTTCATACCCTTCAACATCCAACATCACTGGGCCCACACTGACCTCTCTTATCCTTTGCGTTCGTTGTCTAACTGACACCATGTTTCATCTGCCAGCGTGATAAATTGCCGATCCCCGCTCTGCCGCCAGCGCATTTCATACCAGCCCGCCATCAGCAGCAGTACCCACGGACGCCAGCGCGCCACCTGCCGCCATAGCTGCTGCGGGTCGATGGCCGCCCGCCGGGCATACGCCGTCACCAGCTGGCGGCGCTCGCCCGGGGCGATCCATACGGCGGCCAGCTCCAGCGCGATATCGCCATCGCCGGCATATTCCCAGTCGATCAGCTTCAGACCGGCGTCGCTGTGGATAATATTGCCGGCATGGACGTCCATATGCAGCGGCGCCAGGCGCAGAGGACGAGGCTCGCCCCGGCGGCACAGCCGCTGATGCCAGCGTAGCCAGCGCGGCGTGCGCCGGGCCGGATCGCTCCTCTGCCAGTACTGCGCCAGCAGCGGCCCGAGACTCACACGCCAGCCGAACCGCGGTTGCTGATGCAAATCATACAATAAGGCAGACAGCTGCGGGCAGTCAGGTAACTCGCTTTTCACCTCACCCGCGCAATACTCCACCACCATCCAGCAGGGCGAGTAAAACAGGGGGTTGGGCGCCAGCCTGGCAGGCAGCCGGCGCAGCGCGCGATACTGACGGCGAAAATAACAGGCAGCGGCAGACGGGTCGTGCGGCTGACGCAGCACTCGTCGCCGGTCGCCGTCGCTGATAATCACACTGCCGCCGCTGAGGCCGGTCTGGCTCAGCGAGGCGACAGGATGATAGTGGGGAAAGAAGCGCGACAAGAGCTCGTCGCGCGTTAGCTTATTGTTGCTGAACAGCACCTTTACCTGACCAGATAATCTCGCCGGTTTGCACCAGCATCAACTGCATCTTCAGCTCAGGCGCGTTGACGTTGCCGGTGGCATTGGAGTAAAGCACATACTGCGCGCCCACATTGCGGGCGATGCCCATGGCTTTGCTGCGGCTGCCGAGGCTGTCCTGCGGCGACAGGCCCAGCTGCTGCTTGGCGACCGCCAGCTGCTGCGGTGAAACAAGGGTAAATTTGCCGTTGCCCGCCAGCGCGTTGCGTAACGCGGTGGTAGCTTCTCCGGCATTCAGCGAACCGTTGGTGCGGTTGTTCACGCTGTCAACCAGCAGAATACTGCCGGCATTGACCCCGCCCGCCTGCAGCATCTGTCCCACCATCGGCTGCACCGCGCCGTTCCAGTCATAATGACGCACGCGCGGCGCCGGCTGACCCGACTGCTGATCCTGATGCTCAATCGGTCCTGGCTGCGACGGGACGGATGGCACCGCCGGTACCGTCGGCACCGTGGGCTGCGGCTGCGCAGGCTGCTGCGGCTGCGGTTTGGCCTCTTCTACCGGCGCGGGCTGCTCACGCAGCCCCGCACAGCCTGCGAGGAATATCGCCAGTGCTGTGATTAACGCATAGCGACACATTTTCATCATTATAATTACCCCTTACAGATAAAGATAAAGGCGGGCCTTATGCGCCCCCAGGATATTGGCGCTGCCATACAACGTCACCGAGGAGCGAGCCGGAACCACGATGGTGCGCGGCGCCTCCAGAGGGTGCATCTCCAGCCCTCGGGCGTCATACCAGAAAAAACGATAATGCACGGTGACCGGCTGTTGGCGCTCGTTATACAGCGTAGAGGAGGCGGTGGCCTGGATCTCCGTCGCCACGACGACAGGCTCGCTGGCGCTGATCCCGGCGGCCAGCACGCTCGACTCCATCACCAGCGCCTGCTGGTCAGAAACCGGGATCTCCGGATGTGAACTACATCCGGCCAGCAGTCCCGCCGCCAGACACGCGCCCAAAAGGGTCCTGAGCATGACGTTAACCTTTGTGCGCCAGCATCGGACCCAGCGGACGACCGCCCAGCAGATGCATATGGATATGGTAAACTTCCTGGCCGCCGTGACGGTTGCAGTTGACGATCAACCGGTAGCCATCGTCGGCGAGGCCTTCATCGCGGGCAATCTTCGCCGCGACGGTCATCATCCGGCCCAGGGCCAGTTCATGTTCAGTGGTAACGTCATTTACGGTAGGAATCAGAACGTTCGGGACAATCAGAATGTGGGTGGGCGCCTGCGGGGAGATGTCGCGAAAAGCGGTCACAAGCTCATCCTGATAAACCATATCCGACGGGATCTCCCGGCGAATGATTTTGCTGAAAATCGTTTCTTCTGCCATGACTGATTCCTTATTAGTTTTATCCCGTACGCTGGCCTGCTTCTGCAGATAAACGCGGACGCACAGGTTACGGTAAGAGTATGAGCGACATCCTCCCTCTCTTTCAACCTGAAAGCTCTTTTTCTTATTCAACTATAGACTTAGCTGCTGAGGGAATAAGCATTTGGCGGACAGTTTGCGGGGTTATCGCCTCTGGAAGGCCGATCTGGTGACGTAAAAAAGGCAGCCAGTTGGCTGCCTTAGTCTCCCCGATACTACGTCTTAACTGTTACGGATGTACTCATCCATTTCAGTTTTCAGGTTATCGGACTTGGTACCGAAGATGGCCTGTACGCCAGAACCTGCCACTACCACGCCAGCGGCGCCCAGTTTTTTCAGGCCAGCCTGGTCAACTTTCGCTACATCCGCCACGCTAACACGCAGACGAGTAATACATGCGTCGAGGTTGGTGATGTTCTCTTTACCGCCGAAAGCGGCGACCAGAGCCGGAGCCATCTCGCTGGTTGCGCCAGCTTTGCTCTCTTCGGTGGTATCTTCACGACCCGGGGTTTTCAGATCCAGGGCTTTAATCAGCACGCGGAAAATGACGTAGTACACGATCGCATAGCAGATACCGACGATCGGGAACAGCCACAGCTTGCTGCTGTTACCGGACAGCACGATAAAGTCGATCAGGCCGTGAGAGAACGAGGTACCGTCACGCATACCCAGCAGGATACAGATCGGGAACGCCAGACCCGCCAGGATGGCATGGATAACGTACAGGATCGGCGCCACGAACATGAACGAGAACTCGATCGGCTCGGTGATACCGGTCAGGAACGAGGTCAGCGCGGCGGAGATCATGATACCGCCCACTTTGGCGCGGTTTTCCGGTTTAGCAGAGTGCCAAATCGCGATAGCCGCTGCCGGCAGACCGTACATTTTGAACAGGAAGCCGCCAGACAGTTTGCCCGCAGTCGGGTCGCCTGCCATGTAGCGCGGGATATCGCCGTGGAATACCTGACCCGCCGCGTTGGTGTATTCGCCGATCTGCATCTGGAAAGGAACGTTCCAGATGTGGTGCAGACCAAACGGCACCAGGCAACGCTCGATGAAACCGTAGATACCAAACGCCACCACCGGGTTCTGATAAGCAGCCCACTGGGAGAAGGTCTGGATCGCGGAACCGATCGGCGGCCAAATGAAGGAGAGGATCACGCCGGTGAAGATAGCGGCCAGACCAGAGATAATCGGTACAAAGCGCTTGCCCGCAAAGAAGCCGAGATATTCTGGCAGCTTGATGCGATAGAAGCGGTTGAACATGTACGCGGCGATAGCACCGGAGATAATACCGCCAAGCACGCCGGTATCAGCCAGGTGTTTTGCCGCAATCTCGTCAGCAGGTAAATGCAGCACCAGCGGCGCAACCACCGCCATGGTTTTCACCATGATGCCGTAAGCTACGACTGCAGCCAGTGCGGATACACCGTCGTTATTGGTGAAGCCGAGGGCCACACCGATAGCGAAGATCAGCGGCATGTTGGCGAAAACAGAACCGCCTGCTTCTGCCATGACGTGGGAGACCACGGCTGGCAGCCAGCTGAAGTTTGCGGAACCGACGCCCAGCAGGATACCTGCGATAGGCAGTACGGATACCGGCAGCATCAGCGATTTACCGACCTTCTGCAGGTTAGCAAATGCATTCTTAAACATAATTGAGAGTGCTCCTGAGTATTTGGTACTTTTTTACGTTTTCACGCATTGGCCCGGGGGGAGAACCGCGCCGTGGACAGGACATCTAAGCGCCCTTTATTTATTACACAGAGTAAAATAATTAACGGGATGATTGTTTGACGGCTATCACGTTTCAATCAGCCTTCCGGTAAAAATTTACATCAGCTTACATAAGTTGTATCCAGATGTTGCCAAAAAACCTTCACCGCCACTTTTGTGGCGGTGAACTTTACTCGCTTTGGCTATTAATTACGAGCCTTAAAATAATAAGCAGATCAAGCAGGTTGCAAGCGGGCGGGGTCAATGTGGAACAGCGTGGCAAAATTGTCGGTGGTCTGCTGAGCCAGTTGCTCCAGCGACACACCCTTCAGTACCGCCATGTATTCAGCAACGTCACGAACCATCGCCGGCTGGTTCTCTTTGCCGCGATGGGGTACCGGCGCCAGGTACGGCGAATCGGTCTCCACCAGCAGACGATCCAGCGGAACATAGCGCGCCGCATCGCGCAGTTGCTCGGCGTTACGGAAAGTGACGATACCGGAAAACGAGATATAGAACCCCATGTCGAGCAGCTTACCCGCCGTCTCCCTGTCCTCAGTGAAACAGTGTAGTACGCCTCCGCAATCCGTCACCTTTTCTTCACGTAAAATGGCCAGGGTATCGGCGCGAGCGTCACGGGTATGCACGATCACTGGCTTATTCAGCTCCCGGCCGATGCGGATATGGTCACGGAATGAGGTTTGCTGCTGGGCTTTGGTCTCCGGGGTATAAAAATAATCCAGCCCGGTCTCTCCCATCGCGACGACGCCCTCTTCCGCCGCCAGCGTGCGCAGCGTCTCCACCTCGTAGGGCTCGTCCTGGTTTAACGGGTGCACGCCACAGGAGAAAACGACATTGTCACGCCTCCCTACCAGCTCGCGCATACTGCGGTAGCCAGGCAGCGTCGTGGCGACCGCCAGGCAAAATTTCACATCGCGCGCGGCCGCTTTTGCCAGCACGTCATCGACGTTTTTGTGCAGAGTTTGATAATCCAGACCATCAAGATGGCAGTGGGAGTCGACTAAAAACATAATGTCTCACTCAGAGGTGGGAGACGGGTAAAACCGTCCCGGGTTGCAGGTAATGTTCCCAGCGCAGCAGGCGCTCGGTGAGCAGCAGTTCGCGGTTGACGCCGACGACGTTCAGCAATTGCTCGCGGCAGGTACAGACGTCATGGGCAATCGCCTGCAGCCGGGAGGCGGGCAGACTATGCGCCAACTGCTCCAGCAGCGGACAGACATCCGGATTACTCACCAGGGCAATTCCCTGCTGTCGTTTTTGCGCATCGACCAGCAGCGATGCCAGCCAGTGCAGGCGAACCGCCGCCTGTTCATGATTGAGTATTGGCAGCAGCGCCAGCCAGTCACCGCTCGCCAGCGTGGTCGCCAGCGCCTGACACAGCTGCTGTCGCGCCGTCCACTGCGGCTCCTTAAGCAGCTCAAGCGCGGCGGCCGGCGCGCTGGCGCACAGACGTAACGCGGTCAGCAGCGCCTCCTGCGGCAGGTTCACCTCTCGCTCCAGCCAGGCCAGGGCATAAGATTCCGTCGGCGGCGACAGGTGGTGCAGGCGGCAGCGACTGCGCAGAGTGGTCAGCAGACGCGCCGGCTCCTCGCAAGCGAGGAAGAACCAGGTATTTTCCGGCGGCTCCTCCAGCGTTTTCAGCAACGCGTTGGCGGCGGCATCGGTCAGCAAGGCGGCATCGCTAATCCATACCACCTTCGCCCCACCGAGGCGCGCGCGCTCATAGAGCTTGTCGTTGACATCGCGCACCGCGTCAATACCCAGCGCGCTCTTGCCTTTCTCGGGGCTCAGCGGGTAGTAATCGGGGTGCGTACCGGCCTGCATCAGCTGGCAACTGTGGCAGTGACCGCAGCTTTTATGCCCTTCGGGCTGGCGGCACATCAGGAAGCGGCACAGCGCATACATCAACGCCTCGCCGCCCATCCCGCTCAGGGATTGTAACAGTAAGGCGTGGTGGCCTCGTCCGGCCTGATAGCTACCGACCAGTTGCTCGAACGAGGGGCGCAGCCACGGATACCATTTCATGCCGGTTGCTCCGCCATCCACTGGACGATCGTGGCGCGAATATCGCGCGCGACGGCATCCAGCGGCTGCGTCGCGTCCACCGTGCGGATAGAAGGATCCGCCGCGGCCAGCTCAAGGTAGCGCGCGCGGGTACGATTGAAGAAGTTCATGGACTCCTGCTCAATGCGATCCAGTTCGCCGCGGGCGCGGGCGCGCCGCAGGCCCACTTCCGGCGTGACGTCGAGGTACAGCGTCAAATTGGGGCGAAAATCGCCGAGAACGGCGTCACGCAGCGTCGCCAGCATCGTGCGGTCAATCCCCCTGCCGCCACCCTGATAGGCCTGAGTGGAGAGATCGTGACGATCGCCGATCACCCACTGGCCGCGAGCCAGAGCAGGCTTAATCACGGTCTCCACAAGCTGGACGCGCGCCGCGTAAAACATCAGCACTTCCGCTTTATCGTTAATCACTTCATCGCCCGTGGACTGGATATCCAGCACCAGGCTACGCAGTTTTTCGGCAAGGATTGTGCCCCCCGGCTCACGGGTAAACACCATATCGTGAATACCTGCCGACTGCAGCGTCTCCACCACCAGTTGACGTGCGGTGGTCTTCCCGGCGCCCTCCAGCCCCTCGATGACGATATAGTTACTGCGCATTTTTTTCCTTAAGTACTTTCAGATAGTCCTGCACCGCGCGGTTATGGCTGACCAGGTTTGTGGTAAACGTATGGCCCCCTTTCCCGTCGGCGACAAAATAGAGGTATGGCGTTTTCGCCGGATGGGCGGCCGCCTTCAGCGACGCTTCGCCCGGCACCGCAATAGGGCCTGGCGGCAGGCCGCTGATGGTATAGGTATTGTACGCGGTCGGCGTCTCCAGATCCTTACGCGTTAACTTACCATTATACCCTTCTCCCATCCCGTAGATCACCGTTGGATCAGTCTGTAAACGCATGCCGATGCGCAGGCGGTTGATAAACACCGACGCGACGCGATCGCGCTCTTCCGCCACCGCGGTCTCTTTCTCAATAATCGAGGCCATGGTCAACAGCTGATTCTGATCGTCATAGGGCAGATTATCCATCCGTCCTTCCCAGACCTTCGCCACTTCGGTGACCATTTTCTGATGCGCGCGCTTGAGGATGGCGATGTCGCTGGTATTGGCGGTGTACATCCAGGTATCCGGCCAGAACCAACCTTCCACCCAGTCGGCGTGGTCAAGACCTAAAGCCTTAGCCACCGTCGCGTAGCTATCGTCTTCAAGCGTGTGCTTCACGTAGGGGGCATCGCGCAGCTGACGAAGGTAGTCGCTGACGCGCATGCCTTCGACAAAGCGCAGCGGAAACTGCGCCTCTTTGCCGCTGGCCAGCAGCTGCAGCATTTCGCGTACCGTCATTTGCGGCGTGAAACGATAGGTCCCGGCCTTGAAGTGAGACAGCTCAGGCTCCATCCGCAGCAGCCACTGGAACACGCGCGGACGATTGATCACCTTCTCGCGATAGAGATCCTGCCCCAGCGCCAGCCGGCCGGTGCCGGCTTCGAGGGTAAAGATGGTCTCTTCTTTAATCAGCAGCTTGCTGTCCGCCAGCTGGCGTACCTTCCACATTCCTGCCGCCGCGGCGATGCCCAACAGCACGACCAGCAACAGGATAAAACGTAACATTTTCTTCATACTAACCAGACAGCTCACACAAAGGGGCTAAAAAATGGTAAAGCTCGCGAGAGGACCAGACGGTCTCCTCCCAGCGACGAACCGGCACCAGCGGCATAAGCGCATTGCAGATCAGCACTTCATCGGCCTCCCGCAACGTCTCGGGACGCGCTGTCACTTCGACAACGCGAAACGTCGATGGTGCCAGCTGCGCGATACAACGCTGCCGCATTATGCCGTTGACCCCGGCATAATCGAGTCGCGGAGTAAAGACATCCCGTCCCTGACGCCAGAATAAATTCGCGGCACAGCATTCCGTAAGCCACCCGTCACTGTCAAGGACCAGCGCCTCATCGGCGTCCGTCTGTTCAAGATGAGAGCGGATCAGCACCTGCTCCAGACGGTTAAGATGCTTCAGACCGGCCAGCCAGGGGTTGCGCCCCAGGGTCACCGGGCTCCGGGTCAGGGTAATGCCCTCCTCCCGCCAGCGCGCGTAGTGCGCCGGAAGCGAAGAGACGCTCAGAATGCGGGTGGGCGACGCGCAGCCCGCCGTGCTGTATCCCCTCCCCCCGACGCCGCGGGTGAGGACCACCTTAAGCACACCCTGGGCGTGCGGCCGAGCCAGACGCTGCATCTCGTCGCTCAACGTCAGCCAGTCGTCAAATGGGATGCGTAACTTTTCGCAGGTCGTCTGCAAACGCTGCAGATGGGCGTCCAGTAACGCAACCTGCCCGTGCTGTATACGGGCGGTGGTAAAACAACCGTCGCCAAACTGGACGGCGCGATCGTTCGCCGCCAGCGTGTCCTGTTCAACGCCATTTATCAAGAACATAAAGGACTCCTTTTCACAGGTCGGTGAGTGTCTCAGGACACGGAGCAGAGGACAAGCGGAGAAAGCCGAATAAAAAAGGCCCGACGAACGGGCCTTTTGTTAAAGCAGTACCGGGGCAAGCCCTGTCACACTTTTTTGAAGATCAGCGAACCGTTAGTGCCGCCGAAGCCGAAGGAGTTGCACAGGGTGTACTCCATACCGGAAACCTGACGCGCTTCGTGCGGAACGAAGTCGAGGTCGCAGCCCTCATCCGGGTTGTCGAGGTTGATCGTCGGCGGAACCGCCTGATCGCGCAGCGCCAGGATAGAGTAAATCGACTCTACCGCCCCTGCCGCGCCCAGCAGATGCCCGGTCATGGATTTGGTGGAGCTCACCAGTACGCGGCTCGCCGCATCGCCGAAGACAGACTTAACCGCCTGCGCTTCCGCTTTATCGCCAGCCGGCGTCGAGGTGCCGTGAGCATTGACGTAGCCGATCTGGCCCGGTTCGATGCCCGCATCGCGAATGGCATTCACCATCGCCAGCGCGGCGCCCGCGCCATCTTCCGGCGGTGACGTCATGTGGTAAGCATCGCTGCTCATGCCGAAGCCGACGATCTCGGCGTAGATTTTCGCGCCGCGTTTTTTCGCATGCTCGTACTCTTCCAGCACCACCATGCCCGCGCCGTCGCCCAGCACGAAGCCGTCGCGATCTTTATCCCACGGACGGCTTGCCGCCTGCGGGTTGTCATTGCGCGTGGAGAGCGCCCGCGCTGCGCCAAAGCCGCCCACGCCAAGCGGGGTACTGGCTTTTTCCGCACCGCCTGCCACCATCGCATCGGCATCGCCATAGGCGATGATGCGCGCAGCCTGACCGATGTTGTGCACGCCTGAAGTACAGGCGGTCGCGATGGAGATACTTGGTCCACGCAGACCAAACATGATGGTCAGATGCCCGGCCACCATGTTAACAATTGTGGAGGGAACGAAGAATGGGCTGATCTTACGCGGTCCACCGTTGACCAGCGAACTGTGGTTTTCTTCGATCAAGCCGAGGCCGCCAATACCGGAGCCGATCGCGGCGCCAATACGGGTAGCATTCTCTTCCGTCACTTCAAGGCCAGAATCCTGCATGGCCTGAACGCCAGCGACAATTCCATATTGAATGAAGGCATCCATCTTGCGCTGCTCTTTGCGCGAGATGATGTCATCACAGTTAAAATCCTTTACTAAGCCAGCAAATTTCGTTGCATAGGCGCTAGTATCGAAATGGTCGATCAGGCTGATGCCACTCTGACCGGCAAGGAGAGCTTTCCAGGTAGACTCTACGGTATTGCCGACAGGAGACAACATGCCCAGTCCGGTCACAACTACACGACGCTTAGACACGTTTGTCCTCCAGGGAGGGAAAATAGATTCTTGTGGGACAAAAAAAAGATAAAACTCAGGCGGTCGAATGACCGCCTGGAGATGTTCACTTACGCCTGGTGGCCGTTGATGTAATCAATGGCAGCCTGAACGGTGGTGATTTTCTCAGCTTCTTCGTCCGGAATCTCAGTATCAAACTCTTCTTCCAGAGCCATTACCAGCTCAACGGTGTCAAGAGAATCAGCGCCCAGGTCTTCAACGAAGGAAGCATTGTTGGTAACTTCTTCCTGCTTAACGCCCAGCTGCTCGCCGATAATTTTCTTAACGCGTTCTTCGATAGTGCTCATACTCTTAAATTTCCTATCAAAACTCGCTTTCGCGATGGTTTTCGTAGTGTATAAAATGTTGAAAAATTTGCAACTAAATCCCGGCAGGTCTTACCACGATTTTGCGCTATTTTGAGGCCGTTTGCCCTAAGAACGCAAATCTTTTCGCACAAAACCGCACACAGAACCGTGCGAAGTGCGCGGTTCCTGAACGTTTTGCACAAATCTCGGTCAGACCATGTACATTCCGCCGTTGACGTGCAGGGTTTCACCAGTGATGTAACTTGCTTCGTCAGAGGCTAAAAATGCCACCGCGCTGGCGATTTCATTTGGGGTGCCAAGGCGCCCCGCAGGAACTGCCGCCAGCGTACCCGCACGCTGCTCATCGGTCAGCGCACGCGTCATGTCCGTTTCAATAAAGCCCGGAGCAACAACGTTTACAGTAATACCGCGTGACGCAACTTCACGCGCCAGTGATTTACTGAAGCCGATCAGACCCGCTTTCGCCGCAGCGTAGTTGGCCTGACCCGCATTTCCCATGGTACCAACCACAGAACCGATAGTGATAATACGTCCATGACGCTTTTTCATCATAGCGCGCATTACCGCTTTTGACAGACGGAAAACCGATGACAGGTTGGTTTCGATAATATCGTTCCACTCGTCATCTTTCATGCGCATTAACAGGTTGTCGCGAGTGATCCCGGCATTATTCACCAGGATATCCACTTCGCCAAACTCTGCGCGCACATTTTCCAGAACAGATTCAATAGATGCCGGGTCGGTCACATTCAACATCAGACCTTTACCGTTGGCGCCTAAATAGTCGCTGATCGCCTGCGCGCCGCTTTCGCTGGTCGCAGTACCGATAACTTTCGCGCCGCGGGCGACGAGCGTTTCAGCGATGGCGCGGCCAATACCGCGGCTTGCACCGGTAACCAGCGCGATTTTTCCTTCAAAACTCATGGTTTTCCTCTTTTATTGCTCAAGCGCCGCAGACATCGCCGCCGGCTCGTTAAGCGCGGAAGCGGTCAGGGTGTCAACAATACGTTTGGTCAGGCCGGTGAGGACTTTACCCGGGCCAACCTCATACAGATGCGTGACGCCCTGAGCAGCCATAAACTCAACGGTTTTGGTCCACTGAACCGGGCTATACAGCTGGCGTACCAGCGCGTCGCGAATGGCTTCCGGCGCGGTTTCGCACTTCACGTCGACGTTATTTACCACCGGAATCGTCGGCGCGTTGAAGGTGATGTTCTGCAGCTCAAGCGCCAGTTTTTCCGCAGCGGGCTTCATCAGCGCACAGTGGGAGGGCACGCTCACCGGCAGCGGCAGCGCGCGTTTAGCGCCCGCGGCTTTACAGGCGACGCCTGCGCGTTCGACGGCCTCTTTGTGACCGGCGATAACCACCTGTCCCGGGGAATTGTAGTTCACCGGAGAGACGACCTGCCCTTCGGCCGAGTCTTCACAGGCTTTGGCGATAGCCGCGTCGTCCAGACCGATAATCGCTGACATGGCGCCGGTACCTTCCGGTACGGCTTCCTGCATGAATTTGCCGCGCAGTTCAACCAGGCGAACGGCGTCAGCGAAAGCGATAACGCCCGCGCAAACCAGCGCGGAGTATTCGCCAAGGCTGTGGCCTGCCAACAGCGCCGGCGCTTTGCCGCCCTGCTGCTGCCAGACGCGGTACAGCGCCACGGAGGCGGTCAGCAGCGCCGGCTGGGTCTGCCAGGTCTTATTCAGTTCTTCTGCCGGGCCCTGTTGCGTCAGCGCCCACAGATCGTAACCCAACGCTGCGGAAGCTTCACCGAAGGTCTCTTCAATGACCGGCCAGGTCGCCGCCATATCGGCCAGCATGCCTACGGCCTGAGAGCCCTGTCCCGGGAACACAAAAGCAAATTGCGTCATGTTTAAATCCTTATACTAAAAACGAACCAGCGCGGAACCCCAGGTGAAACCGCCACCAAAGGCTTCCAGCAAAATCAGCTGCCCACGTTGAATGCGGCCATCGCGGACGGCCTCATCCAGCGCGCAAGGGACTGACGCCGCGGAGGTGTTGCCATGGCGGTCGAGGGTCACTACGACGTTATCCATCGACATGCCCAGTTTCTTCGCCGTCGCGCTGATGATCCGCAGGTTTGCCTGATGCGGCACCAGCCAGTCCAGCGCTGAACGTTCAAGATTATTCGCGGCCAGCGTCTCATCAACGATATGCGCTAACTCGGTGACCGCCACTTTGAAGACTTCATTACCGGCCATCGTCAGATAGATCGGATTTTCCGGATCGACGCGATCGGCGTTCGGCAGGGTCAGCAGTTCGCCATAGCTACCGTCAGCATGCAGATGCGTCGAGATAATGCCAGGCTCTTCGGAGGCGCCCAGCACCACCGCGCCGGCGCCATCGCCGAAAATAATAATCGTCCCGCGATCGGCCGGATCGCAGGTGCGCGCCAGCACATCAGCGCCAACGACCAGCGCATAATCCACCGCGCCGTTTTTCACATACTGATCGGCGACGCTCAGCGCATAGGTGAAACCGGCGCAGGCGGCCGCGACGTCAAACGCCGGGCAGCCTTTGACGCCCAGCATAGACTGAATCTGGCAAGCCGAACTCGGAAACGCGTGCGTGCCGGAAGTGGTCGCAACGATGATCAGACCAATTTGCTCCGCGGACACGCCCGCCATCGCCAGCGCCTGCTTTGCGGCTTCAAAGCCCATCGTAGCAACTGTTTCATGCGCTGCGGCAATACGACGCTCACGGATACCTGTGCGGGTGACAATCCACTCGTCAGAGGTCTCTACCATTTTTTCCAGGTCGGCGTTTGTACGCACTTGCTCGGGCAGATAGCTGCCGGTACCAATAATCTTCGTATACATGTACGCTCAGTCACTCTTGGGTAATATACCCGCCTCGTTCAACCGCCGCGGCGTCAGTGGTGTCCATTCGTCCCGCTTTGCTGTCGGGCGTTCACGTCACTGTCGCTTTCCGGCAGCTCGAAACCAGCTGGGTATAAAGATTCCAGGCGCGCGGCGATCCGTTGAGGAATTTGCCGCTGCACCGCCTGCACTGCCTGCTCTATCGCGACGCTAAAGGCGCGCTGATTGGCAGCACCATGACTCTTGATCACGGAACCGCGCAATCCTAACAGACAGGCGCCATTATACTGGTCGGGGTTGAGGTGACTGAATCGCCTCGCCAGGCTTTTTTGTAACCAACGTTTTAGTAACAGCAGCCACCACGACCGTTTTTTGCCCTCTCCCTGAGATTTCAGCAGTGAAAGGAACATTCTGACAACACCTTCCATGGTTTTTAATGTGACGTTGCCCGTGAATCCGTCACAAACCAGCACATCGGTTTTTCCGGTCAACAGTTCATTGGCTTCAAGATAGCCGATGTAGTTGAGGGAAGGCAGCGTTTTGAGCACTGCGGCAGCATCGCGGATGCTGCTGAGGCCTTTCATCTCTTCTTCGCCGATGTTCAGCAAGGCGACGCGTGGATTGGCAATGCCGACCACCTCTTCCGCCAGCACCGCGCCCATCACCGCGAACTGCACCAGCATCGTGCTGTCGCAGTCGACGTTGGCGCCGAGATCCAGCACCACGGTTTTGCCCTTCTGCTGGTGCGGCAGAACCGTCACCAGCGCCGGCCGCTCAATACCTTCGATCGGTTTGAGCAGCAGTTTCGCCAGGCCCATCAGCGCGCCGGTGTTGCCGGCGCTAACGCAGGCTTCCGCCCGCCCTTCTTTCACAAGCTCCAGCGCCACGCGCATTGAGCTTCCGCGACTGCTGCGGATAGCCTGTGCGGGTCGCGCATCACTGGCAATAACTGACTGCGCAGGAATAATCTGCAGACGCGAACGTTGTTCGAAGTCAGCTTTGGCGAGTAATGACGTGATGGCGTCGGGATCGCCGACTAAAAGAAGTGTGAGTTGCGAATTAGAGTTCAGTGCCTGCAGTGCTGCAGGCACTGTCACGGATGGGCCGAAATCGCCCCCCATGACATCTAACGCCAGGGTTAGACGTGTCAAGGTATCGTCGCTGCCCGGTTCGGTGATTCCCCAGTTGCCCGGGGAGCCCTCACTAAGCTTCATCACGCTGGCACCCGCGAATTTTCACGCTGCAGACGCAACAATCCGGGCATTGACGCTTCTGGTTACCGGGTTAACCGAGTGTCCAGGTACGCACACGCCCGCCATGGCCTGCAACGGGAAATCCTGCGAGTATCGCGTGATTACTTAGCGATAACCTTGCGACCGCGGTAGAAACCGTCGGCAGTGATGTGGTGACGCAGGTGTTTCTCACCAGAAGTTTTGTCTACAGACAGGCTGGTGACTGCGGTCAGCGCGTCATGGGAACGACGCATGCCACGTTTGGAACGGGTTGGTTTATTCTGTTGTACGGCCATGGACCTTACTCCTCAATTACTTACGCTTTAAGCTGGCTAATACGGCAAATGGGTTTGGTTTTTGTGCCTCTTCAGGCAGTTCGCCAAAGACCATGTCCGCGTCGGACACTTCACAGTGTTCAGAATCATGCACCGGAACTACGGGCAGGGAGAGGATAATTTCATCCTCGACCATTGCCTGCAGGTCGATTTCACCGAATTCGTTAACCTCAATCGGCTCATACGCTTCCGGTAGTGCTTCGGCCTGTTCGTCATTTCTGACGGGGCTAAAACAATACGTGGTGTGGACGTGATGGGAGAACGGTTTCCCGCAACGCTGGCATTCGAGGGTTACCGTTACCTTCGCATCGCCTGTAATGACGGCGAGACGCTGGTTATCGATAGCGAACGACATACTGCATTCCACATCGCTGTCCACGCTGACTACAGAATCGGCTACACGTTCAACCTGATCGCGGGCATAGATGCCTTCGTAATCAAGGCGTTTTTGAGCCGTGCGTACCGGATCAAGAGTCAGGGGTAATTTTACCTTTTGCATAGGGCGCGCATATTAACTTTGTAATGTCATAGAGTCAAAGAAAAAGGCAGCCTCAGGTTGCCTTTTGCCATTTATTCGCACACATTGCGGCGCATAGTTTAAGATGATGCTCTGCGAAGCGCTATATGTGGATGAAAAAATATGTCTGAACTTATCCTGGCGTCAACCTCTCCCTGGCGGCGCATGCTGCTGGAAAAACTGGGATTACCGTTTGAATGCGCGGCGCCTGACGTCGACGAAACGCCCCGTCCTGAAGAATCCGCGCGTCAGCTTGTCACCCGGCTGGCGCAGGCCAAAGCGCAGAGCCTGGCCTCGCGCTACCCCAATCACCTTATTATAGGCTCCGATCAGGTTTGCGTACTGGACGGTGAGATCACCGGTAAACCGCACACCGAGGAAAATGCCCGCAGGCAGTTGAGAAAGGCCAGCGGGTCAATCGTCACCTTTTATACCGGCCTGGCGCTGTATAACTCCGCCAGCGGTCATCTGCAAACCGAATGCGAGCCCTTTGACGTCCACTTCCGCCATCTCAGCGATAAAGAGATCGAAGGCTATGTGCGCAAAGAGAACCCGCTGCAGTGCGCCGGGAGTTTCAAGAGCGAGGGGTTAGGCATTACGCTGTTCGAACGGCTGGAAGGCCGCGACCCGAATACGCTGGTCGGGTTACCCTTAATCGCGCTGTGTCAGATGCTGCGCCGCGAAAACGACAACCCGCTGTTAGGCTAAGGCAAAAAAAACGGCGGAACTGATTCCGCCGTTGCGCTTATTTGCTCTTCCGTAGCACCTGTAAACAGTGCTTCAGCTGGTTATCCAGCGGCGCCTCAACGCGCATCACCTCCCCGCTCCCCGGGTGGGTAAACTTCAGCGCAGCAGCGTGGAGGAACAGGCGGTTTAAGCCGGTACCTGAGAGTTGCTTATCAAATTCGCGGTCGCCATAGCGGTCGTCAAAGGCGATAGGATGGCCGGCATACTGGGTATGAACGCGAATCTGATGGGTGCGCCCGGTGACCGGACTGCAGCGCACCAGCGTGGCGAATTCATAACGCTCTTCCACTTTAAAGCGCGTCTCTGACGGCTTGCCTTCCTGACTCACGCGGACAATTCGCTCCCCGCTCTGCAGAATGTTCTTCAATAGCGGGGCCTGCACTACTTTGGTATGCGACTGCCACTGGCCGCGCACCAGCGCCAGATAGTCTTTCTGCATGCCTTTATCGCGCAGCTGCTCGTGCAGCGAACGCAGCGCCGAGCGCTTTTTCGCCACCAGCAGCACGCCTGAAGTATCGCGGTCGAGTCGATGCACCAGCTCAAGGAAGCGCGCCTCCGGGCGCAGGGCGCGCAACCCTTCAATCACCCCGAAGCTCAGGCCGCTGCCGCCATGTACCGCAGTGCCGGAAGGCTTATTGAGGACCAGAATATGATCGTCTTCATAGAGGATCACCTCAGAGAGCGCCGCGACTTTCTGTAGATGCGGCGATACCGCCTCTTCTTCACGCTCCGCCACGCGCACCGGCGGGATACGGACTTCATCGCCCGCTTCCAGCTTATACTCCGGCTTCACGCGTTTTTTATTCACCCGCACCTCGCCTTTACGCAGGATGCGATAAATCATGCTCTTCGGTACGCCTTTCAATTGCGTACGCAAAAAGTTGTCGATACGTTGCCCCGCTTCATCAGCAGCAATGGCAACCATTTTTACGGTTGGGGTCTCAGTTTTCATGGTGCGCGATTCTAAATAGCCGGACGCATTAGCGCCACTCATTTTTATATGCTTATATTTATCATTATCCTGTTTTCACGGTTTGCCTGACCGCCATATTGTTTGTTATTAGAACAATCTGTATGGGCAGGTGATAAAACTGTGAGTAACCGGGTGATAAAAGGTGAAAGTCAACTTGCTATAACAAGGTTAGCAATGGAATAATGAGACCGTTTTCCGTATTGCATCTTGTTAGAACAAGACATTAGCGGAATGACCAATTTTGTCTGACCGATCGCCCACGCAGCAATGGCGTAAGACGTTGTGATCTTTCAGACAGTTAGCGGGCTGCGGGTTGCAGTCCTTACCGGTACAGGCTCTATGGATTTCAAGTCGCAGGAAGGCGTCAACTCCGGGACTCCCGGGAGCTCATCTGGATCAGCCGATCGAGGTGAGCAGGTTAAGCCATCATGCCTGCAACGCGAAAGACGACGAGTATAAATGGAATATTCTCTGGTGATACATCCCAGGCTGTTCCCCTGAATAATTGCGCTGTGTTTCCGTTTGAAACACAGGCGACCGACACTCTGCGCCTCTTAAGCGCGCGACAACCGTGAGGTTGGCGACGTGAACCAGACACGAGGCCATCGGTTTTCCCCCGGAAAGGCATTACTCTGCCCGCAGCTTAGTCGTCAATGTAAGAATAATGAGTAAGTTACGATGAAAAGAATGTTAATCAACGCAACTCAGCAGGAAGAGTTGCGCGTCGCCCTTGTTGATGGGCAGCGCCTGTACGACCTGGATATCGAAAGCCCCGGGCACGAACAGAAAAAAGCGAACATCTACAAAGGCAAAATCACCCGCATTGAACCCAGCCTTGAAGCCGCGTTTGTTGATTACGGCGCCGAGCGTCATGGTTTCCTCCCCCTCAAAGAAATCGCCCGCGAATACTTCCCCGCCAACTACAATGCGCATGGTCGTCCTAATATCAAAGACGTACTGCGTGAAGGTCAGGAAGTTATCGTGCAAATTGATAAAGAAGAACGCGGCAACAAAGGCGCTGCGCTCACCACCTTTATCAGCCTGGCGGGCAGCTATCTGGTACTGATGCCGAACAACCCGCGCGCGGGGGGAATTTCCCGCCGTATCGAGGGCGACGACCGTACCGAACTGAAAGAAGCGCTGGCGAGCCTGGAGCTTCCGGACGGCATGGGCCTTATCGTTCGCACCGCTGGCGTCGGCAAATCCGCCGAAGCCCTGCAGTGGGACCTGAGCTTCCGTCTGAAACACTGGGAAGCGATTCAGAAAGCCGCGGAAAGCCGTCCGGCGCCGTTCCTGATCCACCAGGAAAGCAACGTCATTGTCCGCGCCTTCCGTGACTACCTGCGCCAGGATATCGGCGAAATCCTGATCGATAACCCGAAAGTGCTTGAGCTGGCGCGCCAGCATATCGCCGCGCTGGGTCGTCCGGATTTCAGCAGCAAAATCAAACTGTACACCGGTGAAATCCCGCTGTTCAGCCACTACCAGATCGAATCCCAGATTGAATCCGCCTTCCAGCGTGAAGTCCGTCTGCCGTCCGGTGGTTCTATCGTCATCGACAGCACTGAAGCGCTGACCGCTATCGATATCAACTCCGCCCGCGCTACCCGCGGCGGCGATATCGAAGAGACGGCGTTCAACACCAACCTCGAAGCGGCTGACGAGATTGCCCGCCAGCTGCGTCTGCGCGACCTCGGCGGCCTGATCGTTATCGACTTTATCGATATGACTCCGGTTCGCCACCAGCGCGCCGTGGAGAACCGTCTGCGCGAAGCCGTCCGTCAGGACCGGGCGCGCATTCAGATCAGCCATATCTCGCGCTTCGGCCTGCTGGAGATGTCCCGCCAGCGCCTGAGTCCGTCGCTGGGCGAATCCAGCCACCACGTCTGCCCGCGCTGCTCCGGCACCGGCACCGTGCGTGATAACGAATCGCTGTCGCTCTCTATTCTGCGTCTGATTGAAGAAGAAGCGCTGAAAGAGAACACCAAAGAAGTTCATGCCATCGTTCCGGTACCGATCGCCTCCTATCTGCTGAACGAAAAACGTGCCGCGGTGAGCGCTATCGAATCCCGTCAGGGCGATGTGCGCGTGATCATCGTGCCAAACGACGAAATGCAGACGCCGCACTACTCCGTCCTGCGCGTGCGCAAAGGTGAAGAGACCTCAACGCTGAGCTACCTGCTGCCGAAGCTGCATGAAGAAGAGATGGCGCTGCCGGGCGACGATGAGCCGGCAGAACGGAAACGTCCGGAACAACCGGCCCTCGCCGCTTTTGTCATGCCTGACGCGCCGCCGGCCCCGATGCTCGAAGAGCCAGCCGCCGCGCCTGTCGCCGCAGCGACCCCGGTCGCGGCCGCCGTACCGGCGCAGCCTGGCCTGCTCTCGCGCTTCTTCAGCGCGCTGAAGAATATCTTCTCTGGCGCCGAAGAGGCCAAACCGGCTGAAGTTCAGGTCGAGAAGAAAGCGGAAGAAAAACCGGAGCGTCAGCAGGAGCGCCGTAAACCGCGCGCCAACAACCGCCGCGATCGCAACGACCGTCGTGACAATCGCGACAATCGTGATAATCGCGACAACCGTGATAACCGCGACGCGCGTGCCGAGAATAACGAAGGCCGTGAACCGCGCGAATCGCGTGAAGAGAACCGTCGCAACCGTCGCGAGAAGCCGTCGCAGAACGTGGAAGCCCGTGATGTTCGCCAAACCTCAGGTGACGACGCGGAAAAAGCGAAATCTCGTGACGAGCAGCAGCCGCGCCGCGAACGCACCCGCCGCCGCAATGACGACAAACGTCAGGCGCAGCAGGAAGCCAAAGCGCAGACACGCGAAGAGCCGGTAGTGCAGGAGACGGAGCAGGAAGAGCGTGTGCAGACCCTGCCGCGTCGTAAACCGCGCCAGCTGGCACAGAAAGTACGCGTCGAGTCCGCTGTCGTTGAGCAGGTTGCCGAGATCGAGCCAGAAGCCGTAGTGGCGGAAGTTATCGCTCCGCGCAGCGAGCCGGTGAAAGCCGAGCTGCCAGCAGTCGTGGAGAGCGTGGCGGACCAGGACGAAAATGGCGAATCCCGTGAAGCGAACGGTATGCCGCGTCGTTCACGTCGTTCCCCGCGTCACCTGCGCGTCAGCGGTCAGCGTCGTCGTCGCTATCGTGACGAACGCTATCCGACCCAGTCGCCAATGCCGCTGACCGTGGCCTGCGCATCGCCGGAGATGGCTTCCGGTAAAGTCTGGATCCGCTACCCGGTGGTTCGTCCGCAGGACCAGCAGCCGGAAGAGGTTCAGGTTCAGGACGACAACGTCGTGGAAACCGTCGCGGCCGTCGCGGCCCCGGTTGCCGTCGTTGAAACCATTACCGCAGCGCCGGTCACAGTCGAGCCGGCAACCATGGAGCCGGTTACCGCTGAGCCTGTGGTCGTCGAGCCGGTCGCGGCCGCCGAGCCGGTGGTCGTTGATGCTGCGGAAGTTGTCGCGCCAGCAGCCGTCGAGCCTGCGCCGCAGGAGCTGGTCACCGAAGCGCCGGCTGTCGAAGCGCCTCAGGCTATCGCGCCAGTGACGATCGACGCCGAGCCGGTGGTGGTAGAACCTGAAGTGGTGGAAACGGCGCCTGTCGTTGAAGCGCCAGTGGAAACCATCGCCCCGGCGGCGGAAACTGTGGTTGAAGCACCGGTTGTCGAAGCAGCGCCTGTCGAGCCGGTCAAAGCCGAGCCACCGGTGAGCAAGCCGGTAGTGGTGGCGAGTCATCGCCATGCCACCGCGCCAATGACCCGTGCGCCAGCGCCGGACTATGTCCCGGAAGCACCGCGCCACAGCACCTGGGTGCGGCCGCCATTCGCCTTTGAAGGTAAAGGCGCCGCCGGCGGTCATAGCGCGACCCATAAAGCCACCGCTGAACCGACCCGCCCACAGCCCGTCGAGTAAGCGTGCTAAATAAAAAAACCGGCCTCCTGGCCGGTTTTTTTTATGCGCTTTGCGGAGGCTGCATGCCGGCGAGGTCCGGCATGATCTCCCGCATCAGGTCGAGGAACTTACGCAGCCGCGTCGGATAATAGCGCGCCCAGGGATAGACCAGGTGGACCGGCAGCGAGGCGGGACGCCACTGCGGGAACAGCTCTGTCAACCTTCCGGCGGCAAGATCCTCCGCCACCGTCCAGCTGGACACCATCGCCACCCCCAGACCCGCCAGCGCGGTATTGCGCGCGACGTACAGGCTGTCGGTGCTCAGACAGGGGGTAATCGCCGTGGAGACGATCTGCCCGCTTACCTGATGTCGGAGCCGTACCTCATGCTGATAAAAGGTGTTAATGGCGATCCACGGCAGGCCGGATAATGCCTCCAGCGAGGTTAACGGCGGGTACTTCGCCAGCAGTTCAGGAGAGGCCACCACGCAGCGCGGCACTTCCGCCAGCAGCACGGAGACCGTGGCCGGATCCACCTCCGCTCCCACGCGGATGGCGCAGTCGATATTATCGCTGAGAAAGTCGACAGTATTATCATTCAGCATCCACTCCACCGACAGCTGCGGATGACGCTGGAGAAAGGCGACCAGCGGCCCCAGCAGCTGCTGCTGGCCAAAAGCGTGCGGTGCCCTCACCCGCAGTACCCCTACCGGCCGATCGTCGGCAATACGCAGGTCATCTTCCAGCGCCAGCCAGGCATCCACCAGCTGGCGAGCGTGACGGTAGCAGCGTTCGCCATCGTCAGTGAGCTTCATCGCATGGGTGGTACGCAGGATCAGCTTGACCCCCAGCAGCCCTTCAAGGGACTGCAGGCGGCGGCTGACGGTCGCCTGAGTGGTATCCATCTGTCCCGCTGCGGCGGAGAGCGACCCGGTCTCCACAATGCGGATATAAGTGCGCATCAGCTCAATGCGGTCTATACGCTCCTGTCTTTTCATTCTTCTTTTGCCTATACGTGCTACGTATAACCGTTTTACCACCAGCCCGGCTACCGCGCCAGCCGCGTTCAGGGAAAAATAGCCCCATCGCATACACGAGGCACTGATCATGACACCGACTTCTCTTTCCGCCCGCGACGCAGGCTGGATTATCTTCATTCTCGCGCTCGGCGCTGGCTTTAGCGTCGCCTCTATCTACTACGCGCAGCCGCTGCTGCCGTTGATGGGCGGCAATCTCCACCTGACGGTAGAAGGTATGGGTCTGGTCCCTACCCTGACGCAGGCGGGTTATGCGCTCGGCATTCTGTTCCTGCTTCCGCTCGGCGACCGCCACGATCGCCGCCGGCTGATCCTGGTGAAAAGCGCGCTGCTGGCGCTCCTGCTGCTGCTGTGCAGCCTCACCGGCCAGCTCAGCTCACTGCTGGTGGTTAGTCTGCTGATCGGTATGGCGGCGACCATGGCGCAGGATATCGTCCCGGCGGCGGCGATCCTCGCCCCGGCGGGCAAGCAGGGAAAAATGGTGGGCACGGTGATGACCGGGCTGCTACTGGGGATCCTGCTTTCCCGGACGGTCAGCGGCGTGGTGGGCGCAGTGTTCGGCTGGCGGGTGATGTATCAGGCGGCGGCGGTCAGCGTGGCGCTGATTGGCCTGGTGATGTGGCGGGTGCTGCCGCGCTTCGCCATTCACTCGACGCTGAGCTATCCGCAGTTGATGGCCTCGATGGCGCATCTCTGGCAGCGTTACCCGGCGCTACGCCGCGCTGCGCTGGCTCAGGGGGCGCTCTCTGTCGCCTTCAGCGCCTTCTGGTCGACGCTGGCGGTGATGCTCTCCGAACACTATCACATGGGCAGCGCGGTAGCGGGCGGCTTTGGTATCGCCGGGGCAGCCGGGGCGCTGGCCGCGCCGCTGGCCGGCGGACTGGCCGATAAATTTGGCGCCGGTAAAGTGACGCAAATGGGGGCGGCGCTGGTCACCGTCTCCTTCGCCCTGATGTTTATACTGCCGCTGCTGCCACTGCACGGCCAGCTGGCGCTGATTGCCCTGTCGGCGATTGGCTTCGACCTTGGCCTGCAGTCAAGCCTGGTGGCGCATCAGAACCTGGTGTATGGCCTTGAGCCACAGGCCCGCGGCCGCCTGAACGCTCTGCTGTTTACCGTGGTCTTCATTGGGATGTCGCTGGGGTCGGTGCTGGGCAGCAAGCTTTACGTACTGGCCGGCTGGAACGGGGTGGTTACCCTGGCGGTGGTCAGCGGGGCGATCGCCCTGGCGATCCGCTTGCTGGAGAATGCCCGTATGGTTGCAGCCGAACGCCGCGCATCATAAAAAAACCCGCTTTGCCTGAGGCGAAGCGGGTTCATCAATTCCCATTCAAGCGCTTACGCTGTACGACGGGCAAACTCTTTCACGCGGAAGCCCAGCAGCAGCAGCGTGGCGAAATAAGCCACCACTCCGGCGATCACCACCACCAGCAGACGCATCAGACGGAACGGCATCGTCCCCAGCGACCACTCCGGCATGAGATGCATGACGCCCAGCAGCGCCGCGGCCATGACCAGCACCGCAGCAATCAGACGCAGCAGGAACGCCAGCCAGCCCGGTTGGGGGGTGAAAATTTTCTGTTTACGCAACTGCCAGTAAAGCAGCGCAGCGTTCAGGCAGGCCGCCAGACCGATGGACAGCGACAGACCCGCATGCTTCAGCGGGCCGATAAACGCCAGGTTCATCACCTGGGTCATAATCAGGGTGACAATGGCAATCTTGACCGGGGTCTTGATGTCCTGACGGGAATAGAAACCCGGCGCCAGCACCTTCACCACGATAAGCCCCATGAGCCCCACGGAATAAGCCACCAGCGCGCGCTGGGTCATCGCCGCATCAAAGGCGCTAAATTTGCCGTACTGGAACAGGGCCACGGTCAGCGGTTTAGCGAGGATCCCCAGCGCCACCGCGCTCGGCAGCGCCAGCAGGAAGCAGAGACGCAGCCCCCAGTCCATCAGCCGGCAATACTCGTCATGATTACCGCTGGCGAAGCTTTTTGACAGCGAGGGCAGCAGGATAGTGCCGAGCGCTACCCCCAGAACACCGGACGGAAACTCCATCAGGCGGTCAGCATAGTACATCCACGACACCGATCCCGACACGAGAAACGAAGCGAAGATGGTATTGATGATAAGGGAGATCTGGCTTACCGACACGCCGAGGATCGCCGGGCCCATCTGCTTCACCACCCGCATCGCGCCGGCATCTTTCAGATTGATGCGCGGCAGGACCAGCATGCCAATCTTCTTCAGGTGCGGCAGCTGGTAGGCCAGCTGCAGCACGCCGCCGACCGTGACAGCCCAGGCCAGCGCCAGCACCGGCGGATGGAAGTACGGCGCGGCAAACAGCGCAAAGCCAATCATGCTGACGTTAAGGAACGTCGGCGCAAAGGCCGGCACCGAGAAGCGGTTCCAGGTATTGAGGATCGCCCCCACCAGCGAGGCCAGGGAGATCAGCAAAATATAGGGGAAGGTAATGCGCAGCAATTGGGTGGTCAGCGCAAATTTATCGGCGGTATCAGCAAACCCGGGGGCGGTGATGGTGATCACCCACGGCGCAGCCAGCATCCCGATAACGGTGACGATCGCCAGGGCCAGGGTCAGCAATCCGGAGACATACGAGACAAACACCCGGGTGGCATCTTCGCCCTGCTTGCTTTTATATTCGGCAAGGATCGGCACAAACGCCTGCGAGAAGGCGCCTTCGGCAAAAATACGCCGCAGCAGATTAGGCAGTTTGAAGGCGACGAAAAAGGCGTCGGTCGCCATCCCGGCGCCAAAAATGCGCGCCACAATCGCATCGCGGGCAAAGCCCAGCACGCGCGAAAACATGGTCATCGAACTGACGGCCGCCAGTGATTTTAAAAGGTTCATTACGCTGTTATTCCAAACCCTGGAGTAAAACGCCCGCAAATGAGGGCGCTGGAAAGTGGCGATAGTCTACCGGGTTCAACATGAATTACTACTGTCAGTTGTTACAACGGATTATTCGCTGATGGCGTCGCGCCAGAGTTTGTCGACCACCCGCTGAGCCAGCAGCGCCTGTTCGCCTGCGGTTTCAGGAACGGTCTGATTTTGCACGCATTCGATAAAATGGCGCGCGCAGCCGACAAAGCCGCGCTGCTCCAGGGTGGTTTGCCAGCCGGCGACCGGGCGCTGGACCACGCCGTGACCGCACTCCTCCTGCCATTCGCGCATCTCGCTGACGGCATATAGCCCGCCATCCGTCACCGCCTGCACCCACTCGCGCTGGCTGCCTGCGCGGCGGTGCATGCTGGTGGTGACCTGCAGCCGGGGCGAACTGAACTGGTGTTCGGCATAGAGCATCTCGCCCTGCGGAGTGATCTGTAGCGCGCCACCGCGCAGACGCGCCTGACCGTCGGCCAGCCATAGCGCGGTATCCACCACGTGCAGATAGTCATCAAGCAGGGTAAAGCGCAGATCGTTGCCCACGCTATCGCTGCGGTGCTTATCCATCCGCAGCGAGGCCGCCTCGCCCAGCCGTCCCTTCAGCTCCCGATAGAGCGGCGCGAAGCGGCGATTGAAACCGACCATCAGCGTCAGACGCCGCCGCGCCGCCAGCTCGACCAGCATCTCCGCCTCACTCAGCTTGTCCGCCAGCGGTTTGTCCACGCAAACATGAACCCCGGCATTCAGCAAATGATTCACCACTTCATAATGTGAAGCCGTCGACGTATGGACAAAAACCGCATCGCACTGCGCCGCCAGAGCATCCAGTGATTCAGCGTAGGGGATCCGCCAGGTTTCGCAGACCCGCAGCGCCTTCTCTTTTCCCGGCGACCAGGCCGCCTGCAGCGTCCAGCTTTCCGCCGCCCCCAGCACCGGCAGCCACGCTTTCTGCGCAATGCCGCCTAAGCCAACCACTCCGATGCGCAATCTTGTCCCCACGTTTTAGTCCCCCAGATGGTGTAACAGCGAATCGAGGCGCGCTTTCAGCTCCGCCACCTCGCCTTCCAGCGCTTCAACCCTGGCTCGCAGATCGTCATCCTCTTCCAGCGGCGCGAGTGCTTCCACCGTCGTGATCAGCGTATCCATCTCGTCGCAAAACAGATGCATATAGCGGCTTTCCCGTTTTCCCGGCTCCCGGGGCAGACGGGCGACGAAGGGACCATCTTCGCGGGTCGCCAGCCCTTCCAGCACGCTTTCCACTTCCGCCATATCGCTGAACTCATGCATCCGCTGCGCCCGACTGCGTAATTCACCCGGCGTCTGGGCGCCGCGCAGCAGCAGCGTCGTCACCACCGCCACCTCGCCGGCGCTGAGCTTCAGATCGCCAAATTCGGAGTTGCAAAAGCGCTGCTCATACTTGGTTACCCGATTGCCGAATCCGCTGACCGTGCGCAGGTAGTGGCGTTTCACCAGGGTATCCAGCAGCGTCTGGACCTCGCCTTCGCTCAGCGACATCACCGGCTCGCGGTTGGTTTTCTGATTGCAGGCGGTCACGACGGCGTTCACCGACAGCGGATACTGCTCGGGCGTGGTGACCTGCTTTTCCAGCAGACAGCCAATGACGCGCGCTTCATGCGCGGTTAACTGATATTTCATCCTCTCTCCTTAACGTCCCGCTGACCAGTCCGGCGTCGTTAGCGCCGTCAATACATGGTCACGCCACTGCCCGTCGATCAGCAGGTAATCTTTGGCGTAACCCTCTTTTTCAAACCCCAACCGCGCCAGCAGCGCGCCGCTGCGCTGATTATGCGGCATATAGTTGGCCATAATGCGATGAATATGCTGCGTACGCTGCATATAGCGAATCGCCGACGTCAGCGCTTCAAACATCAGCCCCTGCCCCTGCCACTTCTCGCCAATAGAGTAGCCGAGATAGCAGGCATGGAATGATCCACGCACCACGTTGGAAAAGTTCGCCACGCCGACGATCTCCTTTTCCTCCGGATCGAGCAGCGCGAAATAAAAAGCAGACCCCTGTTTATGAAACTCGGCGATCATCGACAGACGCGCCTGCCATCCGGAAGGATAGCAGTGGCTGTCGTCACGAACCGGCTCCCAGGGTTTTAAGAACGCCTTATTCTCGGCGTAATAATCGGCCAGACGCCAGGCGTCACGATCGTGAACCAGGCGCACCACCAGCCGGTCCGTCGTCAAACGCACCTTCGGCACGTTACTGCGATAGCCAAACATTTCCTTTTCAGTCCCCCTGACTTCATTCTTGCTGCCTTCACTATACCTGTCCTGCGCGACGGTGTGAAAACAGCAACATACCATTTTCTGCGCCATCTCCTCTTTTCGATGAATAGCCTCAATCGAACTTGCATTTTGATAAAAAAATATTGTCGCAAGGGCGCTGGGAAAAGCAGCAGATTGCCCGCAGAATATCCACGCTTATCTCTATTTTTCCCTGGAGGGGAAATGTCCCGCGTCTCGCAGGCAAGGAGCCTGGGTAAATATTTCCTGTTAGTCGATAACATGCTGGTCGTGTTGGGCTTTTTTGTCGTTTTCCCGCTGATTTCCATCCGCTTTGTCGATCAGATGGGCTGGGCGGCGCTGATGGTCGGCATCGCGCTCGGCCTGCGCCAGTTGGTGCAGCAGGGATTAGGTATCTTTGGCGGCGCTATCGCCGACCGCTTCGGCGCCAAACCGATGATCGTCACCGGTATGCTGATGCGCGCCGGCGGCTTCGCGGCGATGGCCGTCGCCCATGAGCCGTGGGTGCTGTGGTTCTCGTGCATACTTTCCGGGCTCGGCGGCACGCTGTTCGATCCGCCGCGGGCGGCGCTGGTGGTTAAGCTGGTGCGCCCGCATCAGCGCGGCCGCTTTTTCTCCATCCTGATGATGCAGGATAGCGCCGGCGCGGTGATGGGCGCGCTGCTGGGCAGCTGGCTGCTGCAGTATGATTTCCGCCTGGTGTGCAGCGCCGGCGCCGCGCTGTTTATCGCCTGCGCGGCATTTAACGCCTGGTATCTGCCGGCATGGAAGCTCTCGACGGTGAAAACGCCGATCCGCGAGGGGCTGGGCCGGGTGCTGCGGGACAAGCGCTTCGTCACCTATGTCCTGACGCTGACGGGCTATTACATGCTGGCGGTGCAGGTGATGCTGATGCTGCCGATCATGGTGAATGACATCGCCGGCTCGCCGGCCGCCGTGAAGTGGATGTACGCCATCGAAGCCACCATTTCGCTGACCCTGCTCTATCCCATTGCCCGCTGGAGCGAAAAACGTTTTCGCCTTGAGCACCGGCTGATGGCCGGTCTGCTGGTGATGACTCTGGCCATGCTCCCCATCGGCATGACCAGCAGTTTGCAACAGCTGTTTACCCTGATCTGCCTGTTTTACATCGGATCCATTATTGCCGAACCCGCCCGGGAGACGCTGGGCGCCTCGCTGGCGGACGCCCGGGCGCGCGGCAGCTATATGGGCTTCAGCCGCCTGGGGCTCGCCTTTGGCGGCGCGCTGGGATATGCGGGCGGCGGCTGGCTGTTCGATGCAGGTAAGGACGCGGGTCAGCCCGAGCTGCCGTGGCTGATGCTCGGGGCCATCGGGGTTATCACCTTCCTGGCGCTGTGGTGGCAGTTTAGTCCGAAACGCTCTGCCTCCGGCATGCTGGAGCCGCGGACCTGATGCGCGCGGCGGCGGTTTCTCCTGCTTTCAGCCTATTCTGCTGGTATCGAGGGTGCTGACAGGTCATGATGCTTTGTGTCAGGATGAATGAAGATATGAGCCAGAGGACCCCCATGAAAAAGATTTTGATCGCCGCCGCGCTGATTGTCAGCGGCCTGCTGAGCGGCTGTAATCAGCTGACCCAATACACAGTAAGCGAGCAGGAGATTAACCAGGCCCTGCAGAAGCGAAACCATTTTGCCAAAGATATTGGTCTGAAAGGCGTTGCCGACGCCCATATCGAACTGCAGAACCTCACCAGCGCCATCGGGCGCGAGGAGCCGGGCAAAGTCACGCTGACCGGGATCGCTAACGTCGACCTGAACTCCCTGTTCGGCACGCAGAAAGCGACGATCGATCTGAAGCTCAAAGCGCTGCCAACCTTTGACAGAGAGAAAGGCGCCATCTTCCTGCAGGAAATGGAGGTGGTGGATGCCAAAGTGGCGCCCGAGAAACTGCAGTCGGTCATTCAGGCCCTGCTCCCCTATCTGAATCAGTCGCTGCGCAGTTACTTCAGCCAGCAGCCTGCCTATGTCCTGCGTGAGGACGCCAGCACCGGTGAAGCGCTGGCGAAGAAATACGCCAAAGGCATAGAGGTGAAGCCGGGCGAGATTGTCATCCCCTTTACCAATTAATCTCCAGGGCGCCGCGGCGCCCTCATTTTTTTACGGAAATGAGTGCAAAGGAAAACGTTTACGCTTATCCTTAGTGCCCGGCAAAAAACAGCCCTGATGACTGAACCTATTAGCCGGAGCCTTCCATGACAGCACAATCCCAGGTATTGAAAATCCGCCGCCCAGACGACTGGCATATCCATCTGCGTGATGACGATATGCTGAAAACCGTCGTGCCTTATACCAGTGAGTTTTATGGCCGGGCGATCGTGATGCCAAATCTGGTGCCGCCTGTCACCACCGTCGCGGCGGCTATCGCCTATCGCCAGCGCATTATGGACGCCGTCCCGGCCGGGCACGATTTTACCCCGCTGATGACCTGCTATCTGACAGACTCCCTCGACCCGGCGGAGCTGGAGCGCGGCTTTAACGAAGGCGTGTTCACCGCCGCCAAGCTTTACCCGGCCAATGCCACCACCAACTCCAGCCACGGCGTCACCAGCATCGACGCCATTATGCCGGTGCTGGAGCGGATGGAAAAACTGGGGATGCCGCTGCTGGTACATGGCGAAGTCACCCACGCCGAGATTGATATTTTCGACCGCGAAGCGCGCTTTATTGAAACCGTGATGGAGCCGCTGCGCCAGCGCCTGCCCGGCCTGAAGGTGGTCTTTGAGCATATCACCACCAAAGATGCCGCCGAGTATGTGCGTGACGGCAATGAACTGCTGGCGGCCACGATCACCCCGCAGCATCTGATGTTCAACCGTAACCATATGCTGGTCGGCGGTATTCGTCCTCACTTGTACTGCCTGCCGGTACTCAAACGCAATATTCATCAGCAGGCACTGCGCGAACTGGTCGCCAGCGGCTTTAGCCGCGTCTTCCTTGGCACCGACTCCGCGCCGCATGCCCGCCATCGTAAAGAAGCCAGTTGCGGCTGCGCCGGCTGCTTCAACGCCCCGACCGCCCTCGGCAGCTACGCCACCGTATTTGAAGAAATGAACGCTCTGCAGCACTTTGAGGCCTTCTGCTCGCTGAACGGCCCGCGCTTTTACGGTCTGCCGGTCAATGAAAGCTATGTTGAACTGGTGCGTGAAGAGACGACCGTCGTCGACAGTATTGCGTTGCCCAATGACACCCTGGTGCCGTTCCTGGCAGGTGAAACCGTCCGCTGGACCATGAAGCGATAAAAAACGCGGCCCCCTGTTGCCAATGCTCACCAGATACTGTATAAATAACCAGTATCAAATACAGGGGGCAATTATGCGCATTGAAGTCTCTATCGCCAAAACGACCGCCTTACCCAACGGCGCGCTGGAAGCGCTGAATAACGAACTCTCTCGCCGTATCGCCGAACAGTTCCCGGCCATCGACAGCCAGGTGAGCGTCCGCTACGCCACGGGCAATCAGCTCTCGGTGTTCGGCGGCCTGAAAGAAGACAAAGACCGGATAAGCGAAATCCTGCAAGAAACCTGGGAAAGCGCGGACGACTGGTTTGTCCACGATCTCTCCTGAAGCATGGCGGGATCCAGTTACTCTGGTTTGCTCCCTCATTGTGCTTTTCTTTGCCGGGTCGCCCCGGCTTTTTTATCCTCTTCTCATGTTCAGAATATTCCTGATTATTCTGCTTAATATCGACTAAAATGGCCGTTTTGCACGCTTATCTTGAGCAAAAAAGCGGCAAAACAAGAAAATCATGCTGCCTTTCATTTAATTTCTCGAGTTTATTCTTGATCCCTGATATAATTAACTTGCTTCAAAAAACATGCATTAAACCTCGAGAATTGTTGTCTTTTAACATATGAATAAGGGGTTATGATGGAAAAAAATAATGAAGTCATTCAGACCCATCCCCTCGTCGGATGGGACATCAGCACCGTTGATAGCTACGATGCGCTGATGTTGCGCCTGCACTACCAGAACCCCGCTCAAGAAAACAGTCATGATGCTGAGATAGGCCAGACGCTATGGCTAACGACGGACGTCGCACGTCAGTTTATTTCAATCCTGGAAGCAGGCATTGCGAAAATTGAATCTGGCGAATACCAGGAAAACGAGTACCGCAGACATTAACGCGGCACGCGGAATGACTTAACAATAAGCTTAACAGGCACCTGCGGGTGCCTGAATTATTTTCGGGCTTGTATAAGCACAGGGAGTTAATTACCCTGCTAACAAGGCAATTACCCGGAACTCACCATGCAATACGATCTTATCATTATCGGCAGCGGCTCCGTCGGCGCCGCCGCTGGCTATTATGCGCGTCGTGCCGGACTCAATGTTCTGATGACCGATGCCCATCAGCCTCCTCACCAGGAAGGCAGCCATCACGGCAGCAGCCGTCTTATCCGTCACGCCTATGGCGAAGGTGAAAAATATGTTCCGCTGGTGCTGCGCGCCCAGCAGCTGTGGGATGAACTGGCCGAGATCAGTGGCGAAGCCGTGTTTGAACGCACCGGCGTCATAAACCTCGGCCCCGCCAGCTCCCCTTTCCTCGCCAACGTTGCCGCCAGCGCCCGTGCGTTCCAGCTTGAGGTGGAAGAGCTGGATGCCCAGGCCGTGATGCAGCGCTGGCCGGAGATACGCCTCCCCGATGACTATCGGGCGATTTTTGAACCCGCTTCCGGCGTACTGCGCAGCGAACTGGCCGTGGAAACCTGGATCCGTCTGGCGCGGGAAGCGGGCTGCGCGCAGCTATTCAACTGCCCGGTCTCGGCTATTCATCACCATGCAGATGGGGTCACCATCGATACCATCGACGGTGAATATCATGGTAAAAAGCTGCTGGTCAGCGCCGGGACCTGGGTCACCCGCCTGCTTCCGGACCTCCCCATCCAGCCGGTACGCAAGGTGTTCGCCTGGTACCAGGCCGATGGCCGTTACAGCAGCAAGAATCACTTCCCGGCCTTCACCGGCGAGTTGCCCAACGGCGATCAATACTACGGTTTCCCGGCGGAAGATAACGAGCTGAAGATTGGCAAGCATAACGGCGGTCAGCCGATCTCCATGCCGCAGGAGCGAGTGGCGTTTGGCGCTGTCGCCAGCGATGGCTCCGAATCGTTTCCGTTTTTGCGTAACGTCCTGCCCGGGATCGGCGGCTGCCTGCACGGCGCCTCCTGTACCTACGATAATACCGTCGATGAAGACTTTATTATCGATACGTTACCCGGCAGACCAGACACGCTGCTCATCACCGGTCTGAGCGGGCACGGCTTTAAGTTTGCCCCGGTGCTGGGGGAAATTGCCAGTCAGTTTGCTCAGGGCGAAACTTCGAGCTTCAACCTGGCGCCCTTCTCGCTGGCGCGCTTTAACGCGTAATGGAATGCGGCACTTTTGCCGTCGGGCAAAAAAACGGCCTCTGTCGAGGCCGTTAGTCATTGAGAGCGGTTATGCGTCGCCTGTTTAATTTGCTGGTCAATAACGTCCGCGAGCACTTTATGATCTACCTGGCGCTCTGGCTGCTGCTGGCGATCATCGATCTTGTCTGGTTATGGTTTTTCTGACGGCTCAGGATCGAGGATCCCGAGTTTGGTGTTCAGCCGGCCACGGGATTTATTAAAGATTTTATTGCCGTTTTCACGCCCGGCGCGCAGCTGACGCTGCTCCTCTTCCGGCAGCTTATGCTCTTCCATGCAGGCTTCGCTACAGCAGCCGGCAAACTTCTCGGCACAGCTCGGGCACTGGATAAACAACAGATGGCAGCCATCATTCAGGCAGTTGGTATGGGTGTCGCACGGCGCGCCGCACTGATGGCAGTGCGCGATAACGTCATTGGAGATCCGCTCGCCCATCCGTTCATCAAAGACAAAGTTTTTGCCAATGAAACGCACCGGCAGCCCCTGCTCACGGGCGCGGCGGGCGTACTCAATGATGCCACCCTCGATGTGCCAGACCTTATTGAAGCCGTTATGCTTCATCCAGGCGCTGGCTTTTTCACAGCGAATACCACCGGTGCAATACATGACAATTTTCTTGTCTTTATGGTCCTGCATCATTTCAACGGCTTTCGGCAACTGGTCGCGGAAGGTATCCGCTGGGATCTCCATCGCGTTTTCGAAATGGCCCACCTCATATTCATAGTGGTTGCGCATATCGATAAACACGGCATCCGGATCGTCAAGCATCGCGTTGACCTCCGCCGCCTTGAGATAATCTCCGACGTTGGAGGCGTCGAAAGAGGGATCGTCGATGCCGTCGGCAACGATGCGGTCGCGCACTTTCAGACGTAGCACCCAGAACGATTTACCGTCGTCCTCGAGAGCGATATTGAAACGCAGCCCCGCCAGCGCCGGATCGAAACCATTGAGAAACTCACGCAGGGCTTCAACGTTGCTTTCCGGCACGCTGATTTGCGCGTTGATCCCTTCCCGGGCCAGATAGATGCGGCCAAAGACTTTCAACTGGGTTAAGGCAACCCACAGCGCATCGCGGGTCGCTTGCGGATCGACAATGGTGAAATATTTATAGAACGAGATCGTCGTGCGCGGCTCGGTTTCAGCCAGCATTTGCGCCTTTAACGTCTCATTTGAAATGCGGTTGTGTAACACTGGCATGGTGTACCTGCTCGACATAGAAATGAGGAAATAAACGGCGGGCATGATATAGCAAAGCTTATTAATTTACATCCCTACATTTTACGCTACATTTTTCTCACCGGTCGCCCCCCACTGAACAAAACGATGTGGCTGTCGCCGCCTTTGGCTGGCCGGTAAAAAAATGCGATAATATAAGATGTTGCTCACTGATACGGGTATGAAATGACTCATTTGCCTAAATTTTCTCCGGCGCTGCTGCATCCGCGCTATTGGCTGCTGTGGCTGGGTATCGGCCTGCTGTGGCTGGTTGTCCAACTGCCCTACCCGCTGATCTACCGCCTCGGGAACGCCATCGGCCGGCTGGCCATGCGATTTATGAAGCGCCGGGCGAAGATCGCCTATCGCAACCTTGAGCTCTGCTTCCCCGAGAAAAGCGAGCAGGAACGTCACCGGATGGTGGTGATGAACTTTGAATCGGTGGGTATGGGGCTGATGGAGACCGGTATGGCCTGGTTCTGGCCGGTTCGCCGTATCGCCCGCTGGACCGACACCATCGGCTTTGAGCATATTCGCGATGTGCAGGCGCAGCAGCGCGGCATTCTGCTGATCGGCATTCATTTCCTGACACTGGAAATGGGCGCGCGGATGTTCGGTATGAACGAGCCGGGGATTGGCGTCTATCGTCCCAACGATAACCCGGTCATCGACTGGCTGCAGACCTGGGGCCGACTGCGCTCCAACAAGGACATGATCGACCGCAAGGATCTGAAAGGCATGATCCGCGCGCTGAAAAAAGGCGACGTGGTGTGGTACGCGCCAGATCATGATTACGGCCCGACCGCCAGCGTCTTCGCCCCACTGTTTGCCGTAGACCAGGCGGCGACCACCTCCGGCACCTGGATGCTGGCGAAAATGTCCAAAGCCTGCATCGTGCCCTTTGTTCCACGCCGTAAACCGGACGGTAAAGGTTATGAACTGATTATCCTGCCGCCAGAGTGCTCCCCGCCGCTGGACGACGCGGAAACCACCGCTGCGTGGATGAATAAGATCGTAGAGCAGTGCATTATGATGGCCCCGGAACAATATATGTGGCTCCATCGCCGCTTTAAAACCCGCCCCGAGGGGATGCCCTCCCGCTACTGAACCTCTTTCCCGGCCGCGCGCCTCCCGGCCGGGAATCCCCAGCGCTCAGGCTTTACGCTCTGCTTTAGCTTTAAAAGCTCTTCTCCATTGCGGCATTTATTTCCCAGGCGCATAATTAGCAGGCTCATATTTTCTCTTAATTTGACCTGCCGCGCAGGCCAGTGGAACCCTATGTCGTCTGCTGATACCCCCATTAACTGGAAACGAAACCTGACCGTCACCTGGCTTGGCTGCTTTTTAACCGGCGCCGCCTTCAGCCTGGTCATGCCCTTTCTGCCGCTCTACGTCGAACAACTCGGCGTCACCGGGCATAGCGCCCTCAACATGTGGTCCGGGCTGGTCTTTAGCATCACTTTTCTCTTCTCCGCCATCGCCTCGCCGTTCTGGGGCGGACTTGCTGACCGCAAGGGACGTAAAATCATGCTGCTGCGTTCAGCCCTCGGGATGGCCATCGTCATGATGCTGATGGGGATGGCGCAGAATATCTGGCAGTTTCTGCTACTGCGCGCGCTGCTCGGCCTGCTGGGGGGCTTTATTCCCAATGCCAACGCCCTGATTGCCACCCAGATCCCGCGCCATAAAAGCGGCTGGGCGCTGGGCACGCTGTCAACTGGCGCGGTAAGCGGCGCCCTGCTCGGCCCGCTGGCGGGTGGCTTCCTGGCCGACCACTGGGGCCTGCGTACTGTCTTCTTTATGACCGCGGCGGTGCTGTTTATCTGCTTCCTGTTTACCCTGTTTTTAATCCGTGAAAATTTTGTCCCGATCGCCAAAAAAGAGATGCTCAGCGCGAAGGCGGTGTTCTCCTCGCTGCAGAATCCGAAACTGGTGCTCAGCCTGTTTGTCACCTCGCTGATCATCCAGGTCGCCACCGGATCCATTGCGCCGATCCTGACGCTTTACGTGCGCGATCTGGCGGGTAACGTCAGCAATATCGCCTTTATCAGCGGGATGATCGCCTCGGTGCCGGGCATTGCCGCCCTGATGAGCGCCCCTCGTCTGGGCAAACTGGGGGATCGTATCGGACCGGAAAAAATCCTCATCGTGGCGCTGATTATCTCGGTGCTGTTGCTGATCCCGATGTCGTTCGTCCAGACCCCGCTGCAGTTAGGTATCCTGCGATTCCTGCTCGGCGCCGCGGACGGCGCGCTGCTGCCGGCGGTGCAAACCCTGCTGGTGTATAACTCCACCAGCCAGATCTCCGGGCGGATCTTCAGCTATAACCAGTCATTTCGTGATATTGGCAACGTCACCGGCCCCCTGATCGGCGCCTCGGTTTCCGCCAACTACGGCTTTCGCGCCGTCTTCCTTGTCACCGCAGGAGTGGTGTTGTTTAACGCGATCTATTCGACCCTCAGCCTGCGCCGGCCAGCCGCGGACGCCTCGCAGCCCGACCGCCATTCAGTAAATTAACGTCCAGAGGGGCTCAGCCCCTTGACGCTTTGCCTGGCGCCTTCTATAGATTGAATCGTGTTCAATTCATATTCTTCTCAGGAGATTCGCTATGCCAAAGGATTCGATGTTCTATGCTACGCTCGAAGAAGCTATTGATGCAGCACGTGAAGAATTTCTCGCCAACAACCCTGACAGCGATGAAGAGAGCGCTAACGTTGAGCAGCTCAATATTCAAAAGTATGTGCTGCAGGATGGCGATATCGCCTGGCAGGCCGAATTTTTTGCTGACGAAGAGGAACAAGGCGAATGCTTACCGATGCTCAGCGGCGAAGCCGCGCAGAGCGTCTTCGATGGGGATTATGATGAGATAGAGCTGCGTCAGGAGTGGCTGGAGGAAAATACGCTCCATGAGTGGGATGAAGGTGAATTCCAGCTCGAGCCCTCGCTGGACACCGAAGAGGGACAGACGGCGGCCGACGAGTGGGACGAGCGTTAATCAGTTATAGGGCCCGTGGCTGGCGTCCAGCGGCAGCAGCAGCGTATCGAAAACCAGCGAGAACGGCAGGTCCAGAATGGTGAGATAGCGCCATCCTGAATCGCGAACGTCCCACTGCACGCCCGGGTAATATTGATTGCCATGCCCCTGCCCGGGCACCGTCCGGCTAATAATGCTGCCGCAGCCGCTAAGCAGCAGCGCCATGGCAATGATAGGTAGTATTCGCATCCACAACCTCGTGTTTCAGATAAAAAAATACCGGCATCGCTGCCGGTATTTTCCTTAACGTACGGCTTATTTCGTTTTCAGCGCCAGCGGGTTAAGCGCCAGCTGCTGATAGGCGTTCACCCACGAAGAGTATTTCTCCGGCGCGGCCCATACGCGATAGTGCAGACGCGACATGGTTACCGGGTCGCTCAACAGCACCAGTCGACGATCGCGGTTCAGCTTATCCGGCGTTTCATTCAGCGCCTGCTCGACATGGCGCTCGCGGGCGATCTCCAGGATATGACCCTGACGGTGGCGCGCGGTGGCCATCGCGGTCGCGAGGGCGTTAAACGACGGGTTAAACACCGCGTGCATAAAGCCATCGTCCAGCGAACGCTGACGGTTCAGCGTCAGGTACGCATCGGTATCCTTGAGCACCTGCGGCGGCGAATACTCTTCCGGGATCAGGAACAGCTTCCAGCGCTTGGTGCGCAGGCCCACGGTCGCCCGGCTGGAGATCGCCGACACGAACGGCGACAGGATCAGCGATACGACAATCGGCGCCAGCCAGAACAGGAAGCGCAGATCCAGCCATGCCATTCCGACCGCCCATACCAGCCCCAGCAGCAGCTGCGAGCCGTGACGCATAAAGGCTTCTCCCCACGGCGTGGAGTCATCATCACGCTGCGGCGAATTCCACACCACTTCCCAGCCGAGGAAGGCGCTGACCACGAAGACGGTGTGGAACAGCATGCGCACCGGCGCCAGCAGGACCGAGAACAGGACCTCCAGCAGCAGGGAAAGCGTCACGCGGATAAATCCACCGTACTCCTTCGGCCCCTTACACCACACCAGGATGATACTCAGCAGCTTCGGCAGGAACAGCAGCACCATGGTCGAGGCGAACAGCGCAATAGCCAGCTCCGGACGCCACTGCGGCCACACCGGGAACAGCTGACGCGGCTGCAGGAAGTACTGCGGCTCGGTCAGGGCATGCACCACCTGCAACGCTGTCGACAGGGCAAGGAACATAAACCACAGCGGCGCCGACAGGTAGGACATCACGCCGGTAAGGAACACCGCCCGGTGAACCGGGTGCATCCCTCTCACGAGGAACAGGCGGAAGTTCATCAGGTTGCCCTGGCACCAGCGGCGGTCGCGTTTCAGCTCGTCCAGCAGGTTCGGCGGCAGCTCTTCATAGGAGCCCGGCAGATCGTAGGCAATCCACACGCCCCAGCCGGCGCGGCGCATCAGCGCGGCTTCAACGAAGTCGTGCGACAGAATCGACCCGGCAAAGTTGCCCTCGCCCGGCAGCGGCGCCAGCGCGCAGTGCTCAATGAACGGTTTCACGCGGATGATGGCGTTGTGTCCCCAGTAGTGGGACTCCCCCAGCTGCCAGAAGTGCAGACCCGCCGTAAACAACGGACCATACACCCGGGTGGCAAACTGCTGGCAACGCGCATACAGCGTGTCCATGCCCGAGGCGCGCGGGGATGACTGGATGATCCCGGCGTTCGGGTTCGCTTCCATCAGGCGCACCAGGCTGCTCAGACACTCTCCGGTCATCACCGAGTCAGCATCCAGCACCACCATGTAGCTATACTGGCTGCCCCAGCGGCGGCAGAAATCATCGATGTTGCCGCTCTTACGCTTCACGCGACGACGACGACGACGGTAGAAAATCTGCCCTTCGCCCTGTACTTCGGCAATCAGCTCCATCCACGCCTTTTGCTCAGCGACACAGATATCGGGGTTATAGCTGTCGCTGAGGATATAGACGTCGAAATGGGCGGCGTTGCCGGTGGCTTTCACCGACTCCCAGGTCGCCCGCAGCCCGGCGAACACGCGGTCAACGTCTTCGTTACAGATCGGCATAATAAGCGCCGTACGGTGCGCCGGGTTCAACGGTTCGTCACCGACCGTCGAGGCGGAAATACTGTACTTATCGCGACCGATCAATAGCTGAAGGAAGCCCATTAACGCGGTCCAGAAGCCGGCGGAAACCCAGCAGAACAGCACCGCGAAGAGGATCAGAATGCCGCTCTGCAACACGTACGGCAGCAGCTGCATGAACGAGACCCACAGGTTCTGCCCCACCATGTCGGCCGGGTTGATCAGCGCCCAGCCCTGATAAGGCAGAATGGTTTTCATGTACCAGGTCGCCACCACGGTCTGCGATAGCGTCAGCAGCAACAGGATGTAGCGACGAATGGTGCCGACGGTACGCCATTTTTGCTCGCTCTCGCGCTCTTCTTGCGTCAGGCGGGAGAGATAGCGCGGCGTGACATCGCGTCCGCGCAGACGGTCCCAGAAGCGGCCAACCGGGTTGGTACGCCACGGGTCCGGGATCATCGAGGAGCGCTTGGCTTTCGGCATCGCATGCAGCTGGGTGCGGCCTTCATCATCCTTCACCAGCTGATCGCCAGACAGCGAATCCGGCCAGCTGTGCGCCAGCCGCGCCTTGACCGACCCCAGCGGGGAGTCGTCTTCGCGGGCGAAGGTCTGATGTTCGTCATCCAGGGCCTGATGAACGGCCTGCAGGCTGGTGTCCGGCAGCGCCGATTTCTCGGCGTCCGACAGCGGCAATGCGTCAATGTACTTCGTTATCTTATTCATTGGCAGGCAGCTGATAGCTCCAGGTTTCGCTCAACGTGTCATCGCCGTTAACCAGTGCGGCGCGCATTTCCGTCGTTTTCTTCGGATCTTTCACCTTCAAACGCAGGATCATTCGCCAGCCTTTGGTCACCGGATTGTAACGCACGGTATTTTCAACGATTTCAGCGTTATCGCCGGTGCTCGCCTGGGCGGCGACCGGGGTATCCGCCGGCAGTTTTTTCATATCGGCGCCGGTGAAGTCGACAATGAAAGCA
The DNA here is from genome assembly GCF_040065275.1 of Klebsiella sp. JB_Kp042. Taxonomy (NCBI): domain Bacteria; kingdom Pseudomonadati; phylum Pseudomonadota; class Gammaproteobacteria; order Enterobacterales; family Enterobacteriaceae; genus Klebsiella; species Klebsiella sp. JB_Kp042. The sequence continues at coordinate 31,643 of NZ_JBEAJL010000009.1, read as the reverse complement.
ATGGTGCCGTCCGGCTGGCGGATCAGGTTCGACTGCTTCACATCGCCGGTAGAGCGGCGGGTCTGCATAACGTACGCGTTATCCGGCGCATGCAGCTTGTCTTCATCGCGGCTGAAGGTGATGGTGTACTTGAAGTTCATCTCCTTGCCCGGCTCCGGCAGCTGATCCGGCGTCCAGTAAGTCACGATGTTATCGTTGGTTTCATCGTTGGTCGGGATTTCGACCAGTTCGATTTTCCCTTTGCCCCACTCCCCTTTCGGGGTGATCCAGGCGCTCGGGCGCAGGTCATAACGATCGTCAAGGTCCTCGAAGCGCGAGAACTGACGGCCGCGCTGCAGCAGGCCGAACCCTTGCGGGTTTTCCATCGCATAGCTGCTAACGGCCAGGTGTTTCGGGTTGTTCAGCGGACGCCAGATCCACTCGCCGTTGCCCGCCAGGATCGACAGACCATTGGAGTCGTGCAGCGCCGGACGATAGTTCAGCGCCGGAGAAGGCTGGTTGGAACCAAACAGGAACATACTGGTGAGCGGCGCCACGCCCAGTTTGCCCACTTTGTCACGCAGGTAAACTTTGGACTGGACATCCACCACGGTATCGCGTCCCGGCATGATTACAAAGCGATAAGCGCCGGTTGCCCGCGGCGAATCCAGCAGCGCATAGATAGTCAGACGCTTGTCGGTAGCTTTTGGACGCTCAATCCAGAACTCACGAAAACGCGGGAACTCTTCGCCGGAAGGCAGCGCGGTATCGATAGCCAGACCGCGCGCGGACAGACCGTATACCTGACCCTGACCCAGCACGCGGAAGTAGCTGGCACCGAGCATGCTGACGATTTCATCGTTCTTATCTTTGCTGTTGATCGGATACAGTACTTTGAAGCCGGCGAAACCAAGGTCTTTCACCGTGTCTTTATCGTGCTGAACGTTACCAAAGTTAAAATAGTCCGGGCTATATTTAATTTTGCGCACGCTGGTGGCCGTCACTTCATTGATGGTGACCGGCGTGTCGAAGTACATACCCTGATGGTAAAATTCAAGCTTGAATGGGGTTTTCTGGTTATTCCAGTAAGCTTTATCGTGATTAAACTGAATTTGCTGGTAGTCCGCGTATTTCATGTCGCGGAAAGCGGAGGGCAGGTTACTCTTTGGCGCTTCATAGCCTTTCCCGGCTAACGTTTTGGCCTCTTTTGCAACGTCATCAATGCTAAATGCCCATGCAGATGAAGTACACAGGGACAACATTACGGCTGCGCTTAACCAACGCATTTTCATCATCTGTGGTTTATGTTTCATATAAGTAAGCACTTCCCCCTTTGTGTGCTTAAATCGATCCGATCTATTTTAATGGAAACTCAGGCAATCCGACAACATAATCCCTGCTTTGTTCAGCGTAGCGGCGCAGGGAATAAACAGTTCGCAGTCCCGTTTGCACTTTGCGTGCTTATCCTGGAGACAGGTACCCCGAGTTCATGTAGGGTTGCTGATAATGTAAGCGTTATCATCTTGAGTGATAAGACGAATTATCTGAGATTGTCGTGAATCGTATGAATAATACTCCGGTACAGCGTGAATATTTTTTCGACAGCATCCGCGCCTGGCTGATGCTGCTGGGGATCCCTTTTCACATTTCGCTGATTTATTCCAGCCATAGCTGGCATGTCAACAGCGCAGAGCCCTCGTGGTGGCTGACGCTGTTTAATGATTTCATTCATGCCTTCCGCATGCAGGTCTTCTTCGTGATCTCCGGCTATTTCTCCTACATGCTGTTCCTGCGCTACCCGCTGAAAAAGTGGTGGAAAGTGCGCGTCGAACGGGTCGGTATTCCGATGCTCACCGCCATCCCGCTGCTGACGCTGCCGCAGTTTATTATGCTGCAGTACGTCAACGGCAAGGCGGAAAACTGGCACACCCTTTCGGGGTACGACAAATTCAACACCCTGGCGTGGGAGCTCATTTCCCACCTCTGGTTTTTGCTGGTCCTGGTGGTGCTGACCTCGCTGGGGGTGGTGCTGTTTAAATGGCTGACGCGCCGCCCGGCTCCGGGCGCTCACGCATTCGGTGACACTGTCACCATGGGCCAGCTGACGATGATTTTCCTCGCGCTGGGGGTGCTTTACGCGCTGATCCGTCGGTCATTATTCGTGATCTACCCGCCCCTGCTGAGCAATGGTCTGTTTAACTTTGTGGTCATGCAGACGCTGTTCTATCTGCCCTTCTTTGTGCTGGGGGCGCAGACCTTTATTAACCCGCGCTTAAAGGCGATGTTCACCACCCCGTCGCCATGGTGTTGCGTGGCGTCACTGCTGGGATTCATCGCTTACCGCCTGAACCAGCAGTATGGATCTGGCGACGGTTGGATGTATGAAACGGAATCGGTGATCACCATGGTGCTGGGGCTGTGGATGGTGAATGTGATCTTCTCGCTCGGCCATCGCCTGCTGAATTTCCAGTCGGCGCGGGTGACCTACTTCGTCAATGCTTCGCTGTTTATTTACCTGGTGCACCATCCGCTGACGCTGCTGTACGGGGCGTGGATCACCCCGGCCATTAAGTCGAATACCTTAGGCTTTATTGGCGGGTTGGTTTTTGTGGTGGGGATTGCCCTGATCCTGTATGAAATTCATCTGCGTATTCCGCTGCTGCGTTTCCTGTTCTCCGGTAAACCCATGAGCAAACCGGCAAAAACCCCGGCCTCGGCCAGCTAACCTTTAGCCTTTGCGGCACGCCAGGCGTGCCGCGCTACGCTTGCTCATCAAACAGCCGATCGAAGATCATATTATACAGGGCTTCTAAATCCGCTTTATCGACCGGAGTGGAGGCGCTCAGCTCACAGCGGTAGGCTGCCCCCTCCGTCAGAACGGCGATGAGCTCTGAAGCAGCATTGCGTCGCGCATCGCTGAGACCGGGATGATAGCGCTGCGACAAACGGCCGCCCTCCTCTTTCAACCTCCGATCGGCCTGCACCAGGATTTCGCGCAAGCGTGGGTTACGCGAGGCTTCGGCATTGATTTCCATCAACAGATAATTGTCGCTTTTGGTGGCTGCCGAAGTCGGGATCCTGCCGGCCAGCACCGCCGCTTTGCGCGCCAGATTGTGGTTCTCATCGATCATCTCCCCGACCCTGGCGTTGACGATTTCGCTGACAATCGCTTCGATGATCGCTTCCTTGCTGGCAAAAATGCGATACAGCTGACCGACGCTCAGGCCCGCCTCGCGGGCGATATCAGCGACAGAGGCGCCATGCAATCCCTTTGTCGCAAAACATCTTTGCGCAGCGGCAACGATCTCCGCGCGGCGCGCCTGCTGCTTCTGCTGTACTTTTCCTTCCGACACCTGCTCCCTCCTGCAATCCATCATTCCTGTCAATACCGGCGGTTATCATAGCCTATTCTGCGGAATCAGGGGTATGCCGCCAGCAGGCGACGATAGATAGCCGCCGTTTCCTCGTCGAAACAGACGAACAGGACCCGTTCAAGCGGGTTATAGCGGGTGAGAAACGCGGTCACAGTGCGCACGGCGATCGCCGCCGCTTCCTCTTTCGGATAGCCATACACGCCGGTGCTGATCGCCGGAAACGCAATGGAGCGATAATTGTTTGCCGCCGCCAGCTGCAGGCTGTTTTTGTAGGCATCGGCCAGGGTTTGCGCCTCCATGCGGTCGCCGCCGTGCCAGACCGGGCCCACGGTGTGGATCACCGCGCTGGCGGGAAGATCGCCCGCCATCGTGATCACCGCATGACCAGGGGGACATTCGCCCTGCTGCTGCAACACTTGCTTGCAGGCCGCCAGCAGCGCGGGACCGGCCGCCCGGTGGATCGCGCCATCCACCCCGCCGCCGCCCAGCAGCGAGGGGTTTGCCGCATTCACAATCACATCGACATCAAGCGTCGTAATATCGCCGAGAATTACTTCAGGTTGAACAGCCATTTCTCCTCCTGTCGGCATAGCGCGTAGATACGGCTTTCTGCCGATACTAGGGCATACCCGCCCCCGGGAGCAAGATTATCCCGCCGCGCCGGCGACAAGAAGGTAAAAAAAACAGGACCCTGAGGGTCCTGTTGCTATTATCGTCCCGCCGCTCAGGCGTTGTAATTGGCGAACGATTTATGCTTATCCGCACGGGCCGCCAGCCACAGGCCACTATTTTTCATGGCATAGCCAAAGACCAGGCCCAGCGCCAGAGAAGGGATAACCAGACGCCAGTCGCCGTCTGCCGCGAAGGTCGCGCAGGCGCCGATAAAGGTGCCGGGGACAAACGACAGCAACGTCTGTCGCGCCTGGATGCACATCAGAAAGGCCACGACGCCGGTCATCATATAGCTGAGGATCTGCAGCTGCGGGGCCAGCGCGCTACCGTGGATAATCACCAACGCCCAGACCACGCCGCTCATTACCGTACAGGAGGAGATGGCCAGACCTTTCAGACCGCCCTGCGGGCAGGCGAAATAGGCGGTACAGCCGAGGAAACCGGCCCAGCTCAGCAGGCCGAGGGCGACCGCCACCCATCCCCAAATCCCGGAGAGAATGCCCGTCGTTAATGCGATTGCGAAGAGTATGTTCATGGCGCGTATCCTAGCAGATACGCGCCGGAAGAATGCGATCTAAAACACACTATATGAATGAACCTAATTTCAGTTACATTAAAATAGTGACTTAAATCACATTTTATTGCTCATCTTCTTCCTGAAGCTCGTCCCACATCGCGGCGATGGCGTCGCGGGTCAACGGCGCCATCGTGCGCCAGAACGCTGTGTGCGCATGCGCTTCGACTTTCCCCAGCATTGTCCCGCACCACGGCAGGATATAGTCGGCAAACAGGCGCTCCAGCGTCTCGCTCTGCTCTTCTGTGGCATGATCCTCCAGCCAGGAGGCGGCCAGCAGCAGCGATCCGAGATGATCCGCCGGACCTTCTCCCGTCGGGATGCCATGCTCGCTCAGAAAAGCCCGGACCTCCGCTTCCGAGGAACCCTCCACCCACGCGCTGCGGTACGGCGGGACGCTGCAGGCTTCACCGACGAACAGCGCATTATAGTCCGTCGCCAGGGACTGCATTTCACAGCTTTTCTGCAGACGCGCCAGCAGCTCGTCCTGTTCCAGCGGCCAGCTGGCGGCCAGTTTGCCCTCGCGGATCAGGGTAAACAGCGGCACCAGCAGCGGGTCCTGCGGTTGACGGTAATACAGCGAACCCAGCACGCGGCAGAGGATTGAAAACTCGTTCATTCAGTTATTCCAGTTATACAAATTAAAGGTCAGCAAATTCCGGGATCGCCGGCATACCACGCGACTCGAGGAAGTCGAGCAGGCGACGCGGAGAAACGTTGAGGATCCTCTCCTCCGGGAAATCGACAGCATCGAGGATCTTGCGGCATTCGGTAAACTCTCCGAGGGTAAACGCAGTGTGAGAGTCCGAGCCCAGCGCCACCCACCCTCCGGCGTCGCGCACCGCGGCGGCGATGGCCCGGCAGTTATCTTCACTGCCCACGCGCGATGAAACGAAAGAGGAGTTATTGATCTCCAGCGCCACCTGGTAACGGGCCGCCGCTTCGGCAATGGCCGGGATATCCACCGGGAATTTCGGATTACCCGGATGGCTAATCATATGCACTTTACCGCTGGCCATCGCGGCAATCATCGCCTGCGTATGGGTGGCGCTATCCTGCGGCGGAAACACCGGCTCGTGGAATCCGGCGATGATCAGATCGAGCGACGTCAACATCGGCCCGGAACAGTCGATCTCGCCTTCGATATTTTTAATATTCGACTCAATTCCGCGCAGGATCCCCACACCGTCCACCAGACGGGGCCAGATGCGCATATTAACGAAATGCCAGTAGTGCGGAGCATCCGCCATGTCCGGGCCGTGATCGGTAATGGCGAAGAGTTTGATCCCTTTACGCTTTGCTTCCGCAATATAATCGTGCAGGGTGCTGTAGGCGTGGGTGCTGGCGACGGTATGCATGTGCAGGTCAACGGGATACATCACATTCTCCTCTTCTGTTTGCCGCAAGAATAGCAGGAATCCGGGCGCTTGATTAGCAAAAACCCCGCCGTGGCGGGGTTTGCTTACCTTAATAACCGCGCTGACGATCGACCTGACCGCTAACCGGTTCCCCTCGCTCCAGGCGGCTAATGGTCCCGGCGATGTAGGCAATGGCCTCCATCGGGCGGGTGACTGCCGCCACGTGGGGAGTCATGGCCACCCGCGGGTGCGCCCAAAGCGGGCTCTCCTGGGGCAACGGTTCGCGACTGAAGACATCGAGCATTGCCCCTTTGAGCTTACCGCTGTTCAGCGCCGCCAGCAGATCTTCTTCAACGACATGCACGCCGCGGGCAAGGTTTAGGACATAGCTCTCATCCGGCAGCTGCGCCAGCAGCGTCTGGTTAATAATGCCGACGGTTTCAGCGGTGTTCGGCAGCAGGTTGATCAGCACGCGGGTCCCCTGCAGGAATGTGCCCAGCTCGGCCTGGCCGGCAAAGCTCTGCACCTGCGGCCAGGCTTTGCGGCTACGGCTCCAGACGCGAAGCGGGAATCCCCAGGGTTGCAGGCTTTCCGCCACCTTCGCCCCCAGCACGCCGGCGCCCATAATCCCGACGGTGAAATCGTCGGCAAGATACTCAGGCAACGGCTGCCAGCAGGACGCCAGCTTCTGCGCCTGATAGTCATCGAACCGGCGGAACCAGTGCAGAACCTGGCTCACCGCATACTCCTGCATCTGCCGTCCCATGCCGGTATCTTCAAGACGAAACAGCGGGATCGACAGGGGCAGCATATCCGGATGATCGCGCAGCTTACTGAGGATCGAATCCACCCCCGCCCCAAGGGCGAACACGGCCTTCAGCGCCCTGCCCTGCAGCATCTCTACCGGTGGATGCCAGACCAGGGCATAGTCCGCCGGCTGGTTATCGCCCGCTTTCCATTCGCGCACTCGCGCGCCGGGTAACTGCTTTTCCAGCTCTCGGATCCAGTATTGGGTATCAAAGGTCGGATAGTAAAAAATAATCTCCATAGGGGCTCCTGATAGCAAACGCCTGGGGCAGGTTAATGCTGGCGTCTTATTTTACTCATTGTTTTCTATTGGTTTGCCAGCATAGCAAATTTCCCCTTGTCGCAAAGTGAAAAGGGAGTGGCGACAAAAAAAACGGATTTCGCACGTTTAAGGAGCAAGTTGTTCGAAGTTTGTCTAAACGCGCTGATTTTGCAAAAAGTTGATTGACGGGCGATACGTATTTCCCTACATTAGCGCCCGTTCCCGACAACAACGGGAAAGACAATATGGTGAGGTGTCCGAGTGGCTGAAGGAGCACGCCTGGAAAGTGTGTATACGGCAACGTATCGGGGGTTCGAATCCCCCCCTCACCGCCATATTTTAAGAAGAGCTCGTACGCAAGTACGGGCTTTTTTTCGCATGTGGCTCCCGCCGGGGGGGATGAGAACCCCCGACCGGGGTTCGACAACTGGCAACGCCAGTTGGACAGACCGCGAGCCTGCGAGCGGGCTGCCCCGCAGGGGCGAGCGAAGCGAGTCAATCCCCCCCTCACCGCCATATTTTAAGAAGAGCTAGTATGCAAGTACGGGCTTTTTTTTCGCATGTGGCACCCGCCGGGGGGGTGAGAACCCCCGACCGGGGTTCGACAACTGGCGCAGCCACCTGGACAGACCGTGAGCCCGCGAGCGGGCTGCCCCGCAGGGGCGAGCGAAGCGAGTCAATCCCCCCCTCACCGCCATATTTTAAGAAGAGCTAGTATGCAAGTACGGGCTTTTTTTTCGCATGTGGCACCCGCCGGGGGGGTGAGAACCCCCGACCGGGGTTCGACAACTGGCGCAGCCACCTGGACAGACCGTGAGCCCGCGAGCGGGCTGCCCCGCAGGGGCGAGCGAAGCGAGTCAATCCCCCCCTCACCGCCATATTCGAGATGAGAGCCTGTACGCAAGTACGGGCTCTTTTCTTTTATATTCTCCGCTGGGGGGACGCCCCCCGGGAAAAGCGAATCCCGAAGCTAATCCTCCTCCATTCGTTGATACTCTTCGCTGAGGTAATCCACCAGCGCTCTAACGGAGGGCAGCAGCCCGCGCCGGGAGGCAAATACCGCATGGATCACTTCCCGCCGCGGCTGCCACTCATCCAGTACCACCTCTAACTCCCCTGACGCCAGCTGATCGCGCACCATCAATAAAGGAAGCTGCACCACCCCCACGCCGGCTATCGCCGCCTCGCGCAGCGCCAGCATATCGGTGGTCACCATTCGCGGCGTGAAATACACCTCCGCCCTTGCCCCTTCAGGCCCGGTAAGCTGCCATTTATGCTGATGCTTGTTCGCCCCCAGGCTGAGCCCCGGCCAGTCGCTCAGCTCAGACGGCGCCTGCGGGCGTCCGAGCCGGGAAATCAGCTGCGAACTGGCCACCAGCCGGTGCCCGCGGTCCGCCAGCACGCGCATCACCAGGTCGCTGTCCTCGATTGGCCGGGGACGGACGCGGATCGCCACATCAATGCCCTCACCGACCACATCCACCCGGCGGTTGGTCGCCTCAAGATGCAATGTTACCCCGGGATAGCGCGCCATAAATCGCGCCAGCATCGGTCCGATATGGACATGCAGCAAGGTGACCGGACAGGTGATCCTGACGCTGCCGCGCGGCTCGGCGCGCAGCGTGTCGACCGCCTGCTGCGCCGCCTCGGCCTCAATCAGCATCGCTTTGCAATGCTGGTAAAAGGTCTGCCCGACCTCGGTGACCGCGAACTGGCGAGTGGTTCGCTGAATCAAACGCACGCCCAACCGCTCCTCGAGTTGCGCAATACGGCGGCTGAGCTTGGATTTCGGCTGGTCAAGCGCTCGCCCCGCCGCGGCGAAACCGCCATGGTCCACGACCTGGACAAACCAGGCGAAGTCATTGAGATCCTGCATCCTTCCTCCATTGTTCCATTTTTGGAACAGTATAGGTCATTTTTGCTTACTACCGCACACGTCGTCCCGGATATAAGCTTATTCACATCAGATACCGATACACAGGAGAAAGCCATGAAACAGATTACAGGAGTCTACACCGCGCCTGCGCAGCATTGGGTAGGCGACGGCTTCCCGGTTCGTTCGATGTTTTCCTATCAGACGCACGGCCAGCAGTTGAGCCCCTTCTTACTGCTCGACTATGCCGGGCCGTACACCTTCCCGGCAGGCAGCGATAAACGCGGCGTCGGTGAGCATCCGCATCGCGGATTCGAAACCGTCACTATCGTCTACGCCGGTGAAGTAGAGCATCGTGACTCCACCGGACGCGGCGGGGTGATCGGCCCAGGCGACGTGCAATGGATGACGGCCGGCGCCGGGATCCTGCACGAAGAGTTCCACTCGGAGGCCTTCACCCGCAGCGGCGGCGAGCTGAAGATGATCCAGCTGTGGGTCAACCTGCCCGCCAAAGACAAAATGACGGCCCCCGGCTACCAGAGCATTACCGCCGGGACAATCCCCACCGCCGCGCTGGCGAATGGCGCCGGACAGGTTCGGGTTATTGCCGGCCAGTATGACGACGTCAGCGGCCCGGCCCATACCTTCTCACCGCTTAACGTGTGGGATCTGCAGCTGAATCAGGGGCACGACCTCACGCTGCGCCAGCCGGAAGGCTGGAGTACTGCGCTGGTGGTACTGGAAGGGGAAGTGATCATCAACGGTTCCGAACCCGCCCGCGAAGGCCAGCTCGCCGTCCTGAGCCAGGCAGGAGACGCACTGCACCTGGAGGCGACAACCCAGGCAAAAGTTCTGCTGATGGCCGGCGAACCGCTGCAGGAGCCGATTGTGGGCTATGGCCCCTTTGTCATGAATAACAAAACACAGATCGCAGAAGCCGTTCGCGATTTTAACAGCGGCCGCTTTGGCCAAATCTAACTCATTGAGGTGAATACTATGTCTACTCCCGCTAACTTTAACGGTGCTCGTCCGGTGATTGATGTCAACGATACCGCCATGCTGTTGATTGACCACCAGAGCGGCCTGTTCCAGACCGTCGGCGATATGCCGATGCCAGAGCTGCGCGCTCGCGCCGCCGCGCTGGCGAAGATGGCCTCGCTTGCCGGGATCCCGGTGATCACCACCGCTTCCGTGCCGCAGGGGCCGAACGGTCCGCTGATCCCGGAGATTCATGAGAACGCGCCGCATGCGAAATACATCGCCCGTAAAGGCGAGATCAACGCCTGGGATAACCCGGAATTCGTCGCCGCGGTGAAAGCGACCGGTCGCAAAACGCTGATTATCGCCGGGACCATCACCAGCGTCTGCATGGCCTTCCCGGCGATTGCCGCCGTCGCCGACGGTTATAAAGTGTTTGCCGTGATTGACGCTTCCGGCACCTACAGCAAAATGGCGCAGGAGATCACCCTGGCTCGCATGGTACAGGCCGGCGTAGTGCCGATGGATACCGCCGCCGTCGCCTCTGAGCTGCAGCGTACCTGGAATCGCCCGGACGCCGCAGAATGGGCGGAGGTGTACACCAAAGTCTTCCCGGCCTACCAGCTGCTGATCGAAAGCTACAGCAAAGCGCAGGACGTCGTGAAGAATAACGAACAGCTTGATTCCCAGCGCTAAAACGCCTGCCCCGCTACGTCGCAGCGGGGCGTTGTTCATTGCGTGAGCGGTCGGTAAAGAAAGAAGAAATTATGCTTGACCGTTTAAACGCAACTCCCTATAGTAGCGCCCCGTTGCCCACCCAAGGTGAGCAGCAAGACAATATGGTGAGGTGTCCGAGTGGCTGAAGGAGCACGCCTGGAAAGTGTGTATACGGCAACGTATCGGGGGTTCGAATCCCCCCCTCACCGCCATATTTTAAGAAGAGCTCGTACGCAAGTACGGGCTTTTTTTCGCATGTGGCTCCCGCCGGGGGGGATGAGAACCCCCGACCGGGGTTCGACAACTGGCAACGCCAGTTGGACAGACCGCGAGCCTGCGAGTGGGCTGCCCCGCAGGGGCGAGCGAAGCGAGTCAATCCCCCCTCACCGCCATATTCGAGATGAGAGCCTGTACGCAAGTACGGGCTCTTTTCTTTTATATTCTCCGCCGGGGGGGATGAGAACCCCCGACCGGGGTTCGACAACTGGCGCAACCACCTGGACAGAACGAAAAAGACAATCCGAATGAAACTTTCTCACTTCACGTCACTGGGATTTGTTAAGCAAAAATAAAACCAGATTCGCCATATCCTCTGCATAGGTATCATAGTCATCTTGCGCGAGTGATGCATTGTTAATATGATATTTCCCTGAAACATAAAAAGAAGGCGTACCACTTACTTTCATTTTTTCGACCAGATTGTCCTGTCTGGCAATTAAAGCTTTTACCATAAAATTACTTTGCATTTCGGCATATTTCTCGGACGTATGCCAAGTTGATTAAATACCTTAACAATATCAGCTGTCGTTTTAATATCACGCTTAACCTGTAAGCCTTCAAACAATAACTTTTCCACCTTGCCATCTACCCCAGCATATTGTGCTACGGCCCATGCTTCTGTTAATGCTGGTCCTAAAGGTCCCATCTGGCTGACGTGGTATTTTTCCAGTTTCATATCGGCGGGCAGGCGCTTTCTGATAGCTGTATCAACATTGATGCGCTCTGCAAACGCATAACAAGGTCCGCAGTAGAAGGAAAAAAACTCAACCAGCTGCGGCGGTTGCTTAACAGTAGAATTAATGACAGTGAAGTTTTTCCCTGCCTGATAATCTTTACTATAAGCAGCAGATGACAACCCCACCATCAAAATAGTAATTAATAACTTGATAACTTTCCCATGTACGACCATAGTGCTTCCCTTACAAGTATCCATACAATTAAATGAGTAAAACGGCGTAAGACGAAAGAAATTATTAGAAAGGCGCTTATGTATAGCAAAGCAGATATTCTTGTATTACAGAGAAGAAATTCTATCACCTACAGCGATGGATCCCTCAAAACAGAAATTTTATCCGCACTTCAGACTGTCGCAAAGATCAAAACAACAAAGCCCGGGCTAGCCCGGGCCTTGCTCACAGTATGACGCTCAATAATAGGCTTTCAGCGTCCGCTGGCAGAGGGCCGAGCGCACGCAGTCATCGGTGGTGAAACGCACGATGCCGATCATCTCGTCTTCCTCAAAACGCGCCAGCGCATCACTTAGGCCAGATCTCACACCAGAGGGCAAGTCGCACTGGGTGATATCGCCATTGACGATGACCGTCACGTTCTCCCCGAGGCGGGTTAAAAACATCTTCATTTGCGCTGCGGTCACGTTCTGGGCCTCGTCCAGAATCACCACCGCATTTTCAAAGGTACGTCCGCGCATATAGGCGAACGGCGCGATTTCCACCTTGCCGATTTCCGGACGCAGGCAGTACTGCATAAAGGAAGCCCCCAACCTTTTCACCAGCACGTCGTAAACCGGTCGGAAATAGGGCGCGAACTTCTCGGCGATATCTCCCGGTAAGAAGCCGAGATCTTCGTCGGCCTGCAGAACGGGACGGGTAACAATAATTCTGTCCACATCCTTATGGATCAGCGCTTCCGCTGCCTTCGCCGCACTAATCCAGGTCTTGCCGCATCCGGCTTCGCCGGTGGCGAAAATCAGCTGTTTATTGTCGATGGCATTCAGATAATGCGCCTGAGCCTCATTGCGCGCCTCAATTGGGGAAGTATCACGGCTGTCCCGCGCCATGCCAATTGCTTCTACGCCACTCATTTGCACAAGCGATGTGACCGATTCTTCTTCACGCTGCTTATGACTGCGTGAATCCCGTCTCAGCACACGTTTTGCTTCACGACGAGCTTTGATCACTGCTTTTTGTCTTCCCATGGATAGCACCTTGCGTTGTAGGTTTACATCACACGCGTCAACATCGACGCGACTATGCGCACGAACGATTGAGGTTTGGCTTCCTTGTAAGCCATTGCTTGCCGGTAGAACTGACAACGAGTCGCGGCTACGCGCACCGCGTACCCTGCCAAGGTGATAATAATTCGAAGCGGAGGGAGAAAGAGTGAGAAAATCGCTGCCGGAAGCGGGGCTTCCGTGCTGAAGAGTACGGTCTGTGGTTTTACGTTGTCCGGTACGGGACCTTACCATTCGCGATCTCCATAGTGAAACGTCACACTGCCGGGAACTACCGCGTATGTAATAAGTACATCAAAAAAGATTCTTAATGCAACTTATTTTTCACAATGACGCAACAAATAGTTCTTAAGCAAGTGTAGGAGACTATCGGTCATTTGTATTACAGAAATATAACACATGGCAGGAAATATAAGAAAAATGAGAAAAACAGCAGAAAACGCCCTGCCCTTGCGGACAGGGTCGGTATCAGGCCTGCAGCAGCGTCTGTCCCAGGTAGTGCTTGTCATCCACTACGCCGGGTAAAACAAAGAAGTAGCCCCCGCCAATGGGTTTGACGTACTCCTCCAGCGCCTCGCCGTTAAGCCGTTTCTGCACCGTCAGAAAGCCCTTTTCCAGATCGTGCTGATAGCAAACGAACAACAGCCCCATATCCAGTTGCCCGGCGTTAGTGACGCCCAGCGAATAGCTGTAGCCGCGGCGCATCATCAGGCTGGACTGGGTTTCCGGCGTGCGAGGATTGGCCAGACGAATATGGCTATCCAGCGCGATCGTCTCGCCGCCAGGATCGTTGCTGTAATCCGGGGTATCGTGCTCGTTTTTCATCCCCAGCGGCGCTCCGGTGTGTTTGTCGCGGCCAAAGATCGTCTGCTGCTCTTTCAGCGGCGTCCGGTCCCAGAACTCGACGTGAAACTGGATGATGCGCGCCGCCTGATAGCTGCCGCCCACGGCCCAGGCCGGCTCGTCCTGATCCGCCGTTACCCACACGACCTGATCCATCAGCGCGCTGTCATGGCTCGCCGGATTAGCGGTGCCGTCTTTGAAACCCAGCAGGTTGATGGGGGTCTCTTTGCCTTTGCTGCGCGCCGCGCTATCGGAGATAAACCCTTCCCGCTTCCAGCGCACGCTGAGCAAATCCGGCGTATGTTTGATGACATCGCGCAGGGCGTGGATCACCGTATCCTGAGTATTGGCGCAGATCTGCAGCAGCAGGTCGCCATGGCACAGGGCGGCATCCAGCGAATCATTGGGGAAGCGAGTCATCGGCTGCAGTTTTCTCGGCACTTTATCCGCGAGACCAAAGCGCTCATCAAACAGCGAATGGCCGACCGAGACGGTGATGGTCAGGTTATCCGGGGCAATCCACGGCCCTAAGATGCCGGAATCCATCGGCGGCAGCCGGGGATTAGGCGTATCCGGCGCCGGGCCGCCGTGGGTTAAAAAGGCGATACGCTGGGTCAGCAGCCGGAACAGACGCTCGAGGTCGGCTTTATCTGACGCCAGCACGTCGAACGCCACCAGCATCATCGAGGCCTGCTGCGGCGTCAGAATGCCCGCCTGATGCCGGCCGTAGAATGGCTGTTTTTCCTGACGCGCGTCGGGTGCGAGCGTCCCGGGGGAACTTTCCGCTTTTGCCGCATGCGCCACCGGGCAGCCGCCGGTGATGGCCAGCGCGCCGCCAAGCGCGCCGATCCCTTTCAGTAAGCGACGACGTGACGGCTCGTTCACGTCGTGTGGTTTCTGTTGTGCCATCGACTTAGTCCAGACCCAGGATCCCGCGCAGCTGAGCCAGATCTTCCGCCAGGGTGGTGATCGGCCCTTTCAGCGCATTACGGTCAGCGGTGGTCAGCTTATCGTAAGTTTCGAAACCGTCTTTGGTGCGGTATTTGCTGAGGATACTGCCCACTTTCTTAAAGTTGGCGTCCACTTTCGCCAGCAGCGCGCTGTTCTCTTTTTGCAGCTGCGGGCGCAGCAGTTCGACAATTTTCTGCGCGCCGTCAATATTGGCCTGGAAGTCCCACAGGTCGGTATGGCTGTAGCGATCTTCTTCACCGCTGATCTTGCTGGCCGCGACTTCTTCAATTAATCCTGCCGCACCGCCCACGACTTTTGACGGCGGGAACGCCAGCTCGCTGATGCGTTTTTGCAGCTCCAGCACATCGCTGTTCAGCTGATCGGCATATTTTTCCATGCCCTTGACGCTGTTATCGCCAAACAGCGCCTTTTCCAGACGGTGGAAACCGGTGAATTTCGGATCTTCCGCTTTTTTCTCGAAGTCGTCTTCGCGGGCGTCGATGCTGCCGTCAAGGTCAGAGAACAGCTCGGCGATCGGCTCGATGCGCTCGTAATGCTGGCGCGTCGGGGCGTACAGCGCTTTCGCTTTCTCGATATCGCCCGCTTTCACCGCGTCGGTAAAGGCTTTGGTGCCGCTGACCAGCTGCGCGGTTTCCGCCGTCACATAGGCTTTGTAAGCGGTGATCGCTTCGCCGAGGCTCAACACCGCATCGGCTTTCGCCGCGTCTTTGGTGGCGGCGCCGGTGACGATCAGTTTGCCTTTCGGGTTGGTGAGCAGGCCGCAGGTCATGTCATATTCGCCCGGCTGCAGGTTCGCGGTGAGCTTCTGGGTAAAGCCCGGCGCGATGTTCTCACGCTCTTCCACCACCATGACCCCTTTCAGAATCTCCCACTCCAGCGCTTTCTGGCTGTGGTTCTGAATAATAAACTGGGTTTTACCCGCGTTAACGGTCACCTGCATCGGCTCGCACTGTTTATCGTTGACGGTGACTTTGACCTGCGGGATATCCGCAGCCTGAGCACCGAATGCAGAGCAGAGCAGCGCGGCCACGGTCACCCGCAGCGCATTACGGCGAAAATGAATCATCATGATCATCCCTTTCGGTAAGTAGAGTGTCGCTTATAAGCTCGCAGCGCCCGGTCAGGCAGCCCGCGAGGCAGTCGTATTATTTCGCGGCGGCAGCGCAAACAGCACCAGCGCCGGGATCAGATAAAGCAGATAAACAGCCACTTCGCTGACGCTTGGCGTCTCCTGGTAGCCGAAGATCCCTTCCAGCAGCGTGCCGAACAGCGTATGCGTCGACAGCACAGTGCTCAGATCGAAGGCGGTCTCCTGGAACAGGTTCCACAGGCCCGCCTCGTGGAAGGCGCGGATCGCCCCCGCGGCCAGGCCAGCGGCCACCAGCAGGATAAACAGGCTGGTCCATTTGAAGAACACGCCGAGGTTGAGACGGATACCGCCCCAGTAGAGCAGGAAGCCCAGCACGATAGCCGTGGCCAGCCCCAGCAGCGCCCCCAGCGGCGGCCAGATGCCGACATCCTGCTGGAATGCCGCCAGCAGAAAGAAGACCGACTCCAGCCCCTCACGGGCGACCGCGAAAAAGACCATCATCACCAGCGCCCAGCCATGGTGATTGCCGCGCTGTAGCGCCTTGTCCACGGCCTGCTCCAGCTGCTGCTTGACGTTGCGTGAGACATTGCGCATCCAGAAGACCATCCACGTCAGGATCACCACTGCGATGACCGCGACGATCCCTTCGAACAGCTCCTGTTCACGCTGAGGAAATTCACCGGTGGTTTCGTTGATAAAAATGCCTAAGCCAAGACACAGCGCCGCCGCAAGGATCACGCCAATCCACATCACGCCAATCCAGTTGCCGCGCTGGGTGCGTTTCAGATAGCTGGCGATCAGGCTGACAATCAGCGCCGCCTCCAGGCCTTCGCGTAACATAATGAGAAATGGGACAAACATGCCAATACCCTTAAATGTAAAGCACCGTCAACGAATGCAAAAACAGGTAATATTTATGATAGTGATTATCATTACAATACTCAGAAACACAAGCAAAATGTGCAGAGAATGATGATCAGTTGTAAATAAATCGCTGGCAAATAATGACTTATGAAAATATTCGCCTGTTATGAGGGAAAAGAATAAGCAAAGGATTTTTTACGTCAGATATTTACCCGTCGCAGCGGCTATGGCTAAATGGCGGCCTTATTGACCTGCGAAAAGAACAACATGACTGTATTTTTTCATTTCCTGCTGGCGCTGGCGGTGATCCTCGCTCTGGCCTGGCTTGTCAGCTATGACAGACAAAAAATTCGTATTCGTTATATTCTCCAGTTGATTATTATCGAAATAGCGCTCGCTTTCTTTTTCCTGCACGCCGAAAGCGGCCTGTGGCTGGTGAAAAATATCTCCGGCTTTTTTGCTTCGCTATTAGGCTTTGCCGCCGAAGGGACCAATTTCGTCTTTGCCGGCATGAGCGAAAAAGGCTTAGCCTTTATTTTCCTTGGCGTCCTGTGTCCGATTGTGTTTATTTCCGCGCTGATTGGTATTCTCCAGCACTGGCGGATCCTGCCGATTTTTATTCGCGTCATTGGCACCCTGCTGTCGAAGGTCAACGGCATGGGTAAGCTGGAATCTTTTAACGCCGTCAGCTCACTGATCCTCGGCCAGTCAGAAAACTTCATCGCCTACAAAGGCGTGCTGGGCGACCTCTCCTCGCGGCGTCTGTTCACCATGGCGGCGACGGCCATGTCGACCGTATCGCTGTCGATCGTCGGCGCCTATATGACCATGCTGGACGCCAAATACGTCGTCGCGGCGCTGATCCTGAATATGTTCAGCACCTTTATCGTACTATCGGTGATTAACCCGACGCGGCCGGGCAGCGAGCAGGAAATAAAGCTGGAGAAGCTGCATGAATCGCAGAGTTTCTTTGAAATGCTCGGGGAATATATTCTGGCCGGCTTTAAGGTGGCGATGATTATTCTGGCGATGCTGATCGGCTTTATCGCGCTGATCAGCGCCATTAACGCGCTGTTCGCTACCCTGTTTGGCCTCAGCTTCCAGCAGATCCTCGGCTACGTCTTCTATCCGCTGGCCTGGCTTGTCGGCATTCCGCTGAGCGATGCGCTGAACGCCGGCAGCATCATGGCCACCAAGCTGGTCGCTAACGAATTTGTGGCGATGATTGAGCTGCAAAAGATTGCCGCCAGCATGACGCCGCGCGGGCTCGGCATTCTCTCGGTCTTTCTGGTATCGTTTGCCAACTTTGCCTCGATCGGCATTATCGCCGGGGCGATCAAAGGCCTGAATGAACCGCAGGGCAATATTGTCTCCCGCTTCGGCCTGCGGCTGGTGTATAGCGCCACGCTGGTGAGCCTGCTTTCGGCCAGCTTCGCCGGGCTGGTGCTGTAAGACAAACGGCGGGGCTGTCCCCGCCGTTAACTCAAAACTGTACGCAGACCGGCTGGTCGACACGCATCACCGACTCCTGCGCGAACCGTGATTTATAGCCCTGGCGCAGCGCCTCAATACCGGCCTCGCTCTGCGCGTCGTTGCCATGGATCACCATCAGCGCCTTACTCTGCTCCCGCACCACCTGTCCATTCTGGCCCAGCCACTGGCCGCGAGCGTCAAACACCGTCAGCCCGTCGCGAAAACGCGGCGTGACGTCGCGGTCGACAAACTGTTGCCACTCGTCAGGGGTGATGTCTTTCCCCGCCGGGCGGCTCAGGCCGAAGTAAAGCGTGGTTTGCATCATGGACTGATCCGCCGGGCAGGCGCCGGGCTTCGGCGCGCTAGTCGACGAACTTCCACCCGCCGCGCAGCCGCTGAGTAACCCTGCCAGCACCAGCGCCATTGCACCCTGTCTGAACGTCATCTTTGCTATCCTCATTGTTATTAGTCAGGAAATATCAGCGGATTTTCAAATAATTAGCAAGGGTTATAATATTCCGGTCCGGCAACACGCAAAAAAAAGCCCGCCAGCGGCGGGCTCGTGAACATCAGTTGATCTTACTCAGCCGTGGCGCGTACCGGCGGCGGCGTATGGTAGTGGGCATCCGCTTCGGCGAAGCGCTGCTGCATGCTGGCCGACGGCGCTTTATCCAGCAGGCTAAAGACCACGATCCCGATGCTGCCGAAGACAAAGCCCGGAATAATTTCATACAGGCCCAGCCAGCCAAACTGCTTCCAGACGATCACGGTCAGGGCGCCAATCACCATCCCGGCCAGCGCGCCGTTACGGGTCATGCGCGACCACATCACCGAGAACAGCACCACCGGACCAAAGGCGGCGCCGAAGCCGGCCCAGGCATAGCTCACCAGACCCAGCACGCGGTTTTCCGGATTGGCCGCCAGGGCAATCGCCACCAGGGCAACCACCAGCACCATCATCCGGCCCACCCACACCAGCTCTCTCTGACCGGCGTTTTTACGCAGGAAGGCTTTATACAGGTCTTCGGTAATCGCGCTGGAGCAGACCAGCAGCTGACAGCTCAGAGTGGACATCACCGCCGCCAGAATCGCCGACAGCAGGATCCCGGCAATCCATGGGTTAAACAGGATTTGCGCCAGTTCGATAAACACGCGCTCGGCGTTCTGGTTAACCGCGCCCGCCAGGCTCGGGTTGCTATTGAAGTAGGCGATACCAAAGAAGCCGACGGCCACCGCCCCGGCGAGGCAGAGGATCATCCAGGTCATACTAATGCGACGCGCGTGGACGATGCTGTGGTGCGAATCCGCCGCCATAAAGCGCGCCAGAATATGCGGCTGACCGAAATAGCCCAGCCCCCAGCCCATCAGCGAAATAATCGCCACGAAATTCAGCCCTTTCAGCATGTCGATATTTTCGATGCTCTTTTGCTTAATGACTTCCAGCGAATCGCCAAAGCCGCCGACGGAAATAATCACGATCACCGGGGTGAGGATCAGCGCGAAAATCATCAGGCTGGCCTGCACGGTATCCGTCCAGCTGACGGCGAGGAAGCCGCCGACAAAGGTATAGATAATCGTCGCCGCCGCGCCGGCCCACAGCGCGGTTTCATAACTCATGCCGAAGGTGCTTTCAAACAGACGCGCCCCCGCCACAATTCCCGAGGCGCAATAGATGGTAAAGAACAGCAGAATAACCAGCGCTGAAGTAATTCTCAGCACCCGGCTTTTATCTTCAAAACGGCCGGTAAAATAATCGGGCAGCGTCAGGGCGTTATTATTCACCTCGGTATGCACGCGCAGGCGCCCGGCTACCAGCTTCCAGTTAACCCACGCCCCCAGCGTTAAGCCGATGGCGATCCAGCTTTCGGAGATCCCGGAGAGGAAAATGGCGCCCGGCAGGCCCATCAGCAGCCAGCCGCTCATGTCCGAGGCGCCGGCGGAAAGCGCGGTCACAAATGGCCCCAGACTGCGTCCCCCGAGAATATAATCATCAAAGTTTTTGGTCGAACGCCAGGCAATAAACCCTATCAATACCATACCAAGAATATAAATAATAAATGTCACCAGCATCGGTGTGCTAATAGCCATGCAAAGTCTCCAGAATTTTTATCGACAGCGTCCAACTTCGTCGTTTTTTTCCACTACCGGAACGGGGTAATGGCGCATTGTTTAATTGGGCGACCGTATCCTGACGGAAGCTTCGGTTTTTCACAAACGATTTAACACAGCATTTACACGAAAAACCGACGGCGCAAAACGTCAATTTGCGAGAGGTTGCACTCTCTCACGTTTTTAAAGGTTGCACCAAACAAAAGTGTTAACTCACGCATACAAATACCCTATGAGCCCGGGGTTAAAATTCTGCTATTTTAGGCACTATTTTTAACAAATCCGCCATTTCACGGCTTTCGTCACACGCCTCAATTAACAAGGTTGCACAAAGTTGCAACATAGTGGATATTTCCAGGCAACCGCATAAGCCTAACGATAAATGACAGGAGTTTTGAGCATGGGCACCACCACCATGGGTGTTAAGCTTGACGACGCAACCCGCGAGCGCATTAAATCCGCCGCGAGCCGCATTGACCGCACGCCGCACTGGCTGATTAAGCAGGCCATCTTCAACTATCTGGAAAAGCTGGAGAACGACGAAACGCTGCCCGAACTGCCGGCGCTGCTCTCCGGGGCCGCCAATGAAAGCGATGAAGCGGGTTCCCCGGCGGAAGAGCCGTATCAGCCGTTCCTCGAATTCGCCGAGCAGATCCTGCCGCAGTCGGTAAGCCGCGCGGCGATCACCGCCGCCTGGCGTCGCCCGGAAACTGACGCGGTGCCGATGCTGCTGGAGCAGGCCCGACTGCCGCAGCCGCTGGGCGAGCAGGCGCATAAACTGGCGTATCAGCTGGCGGAAAAACTGCGCAACCAGAAGACCGCCAGCGGCCGCGCCGGCATGGTGCAGAGTCTGCTGCAGGAGTTCTCCCTCTCCTCACAGGAAGGGGTGGCGCTGATGTGCCTGGCGGAAGCCCTGCTGCGTATTCCGGATAAAGCCACCCGCGATGCGCTGATCCGCGACAAAATCAGCAACGGCAACTGGCAGTCGCACATCGGCCGCAGCCCGTCGCTGTTCGTCAATGCCGCCACCTGGGGGCTGCTGTTCACCGGCAAACTGGTCTCCACCCACAACGAAACCAGCCTCTCACGCTCGCTGAACCGCATCATCGGCAAGAGCGGCGAACCGCTGATCCGTAAGGGCGTGGATATGGCGATGCGCCTGATGGGCGAGCAGTTCGTCACCGGGGAAACCATCGCCGAAGCGCTGGCTAACGCCCGCAAGCTGGAAGATAAAGGTTTCCGCTACTCCTACGATATGCTCGGCGAAGCGGCCCTGACCGCCGCCGACGCCCAGGCCTATATGGTCTCTTATCAGCAGGCGATCCATGCCATCGGCAAAGCTTCCAACGGCCGCGGCATTTATGAAGGCCCGGGCATCTCCATTAAGCTCTCGGCTCTGCACCCGCGCTACAGCCGCGCCCAGTATGACCGGGTGATGGAAGAGCTCTATCCGCGTCTGAAATCGCTGACCCTGCTGGCGCGCCAGTATGACATCGGCATTAACATCGATGCTGAAGAGGCCGACCGTCTCGAGATCTCCCTCGACCTGCTGGAAAAACTGTGCTTCGAGCCGGAGCTGGCGGGCTGGAACGGCATCGGTTTTGTTATTCAGGCCTACCAGAAGCGCTGCCCGTTCGTCATCGACGCGCTGATCGATCTCGCCACCCGCAGCCGTCGTCGCCTGATGATCCGTCTGGTGAAAGGCGCCTACTGGGACAGCGAAATCAAACGCGCGCAAATGGAAGGTCTCGAAGGCTATCCGGTCTACACCCGCAAGGTTTACACCGACGTCTCCTATCTCGCCTGCGCGAAAAAGCTACTGGCGGTGCCGAACCTGATTTATCCGCAGTTCGCCACTCACAACGCCCATACTCTGGCGGCTATCTACCAGCTGGCGGGCCAGAACTACTACCCTGGCCAGTATGAGTTCCAGTGCCTGCACGGCATGGGCGAACCGCTGTACGAGCAGGTGGTGGGCAAAGTCGCCGACGGCAAACTGAACCGGCCGTGCCGGATCTACGCTCCGGTGGGCACCCACGAGACGCTGCTGGCGTATCTGGTGCGTCGTCTGCTGGAGAATGGCGCCAATACCTCCTTCGTCAACCGTATCGCGGACAATACCCTGCCGCTGGACGAGCTGGTGGCCGACCCGGTCAGCGCGGTGGAAAAACTGGCGCAGCAGGAAGGCCAGGCCGGTCTGCCGCACCCGAAAATTCCGCTGCCGCGCGATCTCTACGGCAGCGGCCGGAGCAACTCCGCCGGTCTGGATCTGGCTAACGAGCATCGTCTGGCCTCCCTCTCCTCTTCCCTGCTCAACAGCGCCCTGCATAAATGGCAGGCATTGCCGATCCTGGAGCAGCCGGTGGCCGAAGGCGAGATGCAGCCGGTGGTCAACCCGGCGGAGCCGAAGGATATCGTCGGTTACGTCCGCGAAGCCAGCGATGACGAAGTGCAGCAGGCGCTCACCAGCGCTATCAATAACGCGCCCATCTGGTTCGCCACCCCGCCGCAGGAGCGCGCCGCCATTCTTGAGCGCGCCGCGGTGCTGATGGAAAGCCAGATGCCGACCCTGATGGGGATCCTGGTGCGCGAAGCGGGTAAAACCTTCAGCAACGCCATCGCCGAAGTGCGCGAAGCCGTCGACTTCCTCCACTACTACGCCGGTCAGGTGCGCGACGATTTCGATAATGAAACCCACCGTCCGCTGGGTCCGGTGGTCTGCATCAGCCCATGGAACTTCCCGCTGGCGATCTTCACCGGGCAGATTGCCGCCGCGCTGGCGGCCGGCAACAGCGTGCTGGCGAAACCGGCCGAGCAGACGCCGCTTATCGCCGCCCAGGGCGTGGCGATCCTGCTGGAAGCCGGCGTGCCGCCAGGGGTGATCCAGCTGCTGCCGGGCCGCGGGGAAACCGTCGGCGCCGCGCTGACATCCGATGAGCGCGTGCGCGGCGTGATGTTCACCGGCTCCACCGAAGTGGCCACCCTGCTGCAACGCAATATCGCCAGCCGCCTCGACGCTCAGGGACGCCCAACGCCGCTGATCGCCGAAACCGGCGGGATGAACGCGATGATCGTCGACTCGTCGGCGCTTACCGAGCAGGTGGTGATCGACGTCCTGGCTTCCGCGTTCGACAGCGCCGGTCAGCGCTGCTCCGCCCTGCGCGTCCTCTGCCTGCAGGAAGAGGTAGCCGACCACACCTTAACCATGCTGCGCGGCGCGATGAGCGAGTGCCGGATGGGCAATCCCGGCCGCCTGACCACCGATATCGGCCCGGTTATCGATGCGGAAGCGAAAGAGAATATCGAACGCCATATTCAGACGATGCGCGCCAAAGGCCGCACCGTCTATCAGGCGGTGCGCGAGAATAGCGAAGACGCCCGCGAATGGAACCACGGGACCTTTGTGCCGCCGACGCTTATCGAACTCGACAGCTTCGACGAGCTGAAAAAAGAGGTCTTCGGCCCGGTGCTGCACGTGGTGCGCTATAACCGTAACGAGCTGGACAAACTGGTGGAGCAGATTAACGCTTCCGGCTACGGCCTGACCCTCGGCGTACATACCCGTATCGACGAGACCATCGCCCAGGTCACCGGCAGCGCGAAGGTGGGCAACCTGTACGTCAACCGCAATATGGTTGGCGCGGTGGTCGGCGTGCAGCCGTTCGGCGGCGAAGGGTTGTCCGGTACCGGTCCAAAAGCCGGCGGTCCGCTGTACCTTTACCGCCTGCTCTCCAGCCGTCCGCAGGGCGCGGTTGGCGTGACCTTCGCCCGCCAGGATGCAGAGCGTCCGCTGGACGCCCAGCTGAAAACGCTGCTGGAAAAACCGCTGCAGGCGCTGCAGCAGTGGGCGGCGGGCCGTCCTGAGCTGCAGGCGCTGTGCCAGCAGTACAGCGAGCAGGCGCAAAGCGGCACCCAACGCCTGCTTCCGGGGCCCACCGGCGAGCGCAACACCCTGACGCTGATGCCTCGCGAGCGCGTGCTGTGCGTGGCGGATAATGAGCAGGATGCGCTGATCCAGCTGGCGGCCGTGCTGGCGGTAGGTTGTGAAGCGCTGTGGCCGGACAGCGCCCTGCAGCGCGATCTGGCGAAGAAACTCCCGTGGGACGTCAGCGAGCGGATCCGTTTCGCCAAAGCGGATCAGTTGCCTGGCCAGGCCTTCGACGCGGTTATCTATCACGGCGACTCCGACCAGCTGCGCGAGCTGTGCGAGCAGGTGGCGGCGCGCGACGGGGCGATTGTCTCCGTGCAGGGCTTCGCCCGCGGCGAAACCAATCTGCTGCTGGAGCGGTTGTACATCGAGCGTTCGCTGAGCGTCAACACCGCGGCGGCAGGCGGTAACGCCAGCCTGATGACCATCGGCTAAGACGGGCTACCCGGTGGCGCTGTGCGCCGCCATCCGGGAAATCGGCGATGCGATCAGCTAATGACAGCCGACGTCAGCTGTGCTTAATTAAGGCTCCCGGACGGGAGCCTTTTTTATGGGAGCAGAACAATGAAACGCATGTTATTTGCCGCGGCGGTCTTGCTGGCCAGCGGCGCGGCGCTGGCGGACGAGTGCAGCAACGCCAACACCCAAACCGAAATGAATCAGTGCGCGGCCGCGCAGTATCAGGCAGCCGACAAAAAGCTGAACGACACCTGGCAGCAGGCTCTGCAGCGTGCGGTGGGTAAACAGCAGACATTACTGAAGCAGGCCCAGCAGGCATGGATCGCCCTGCGCGACGCCGACTGCGCTTTCCTCGCGTCCGGAGCCGAAGGCGGCAGCATGCAGCCGATGCTGGTGAGCCAGTGCATGACCGATAAGAGCGTGGAGCGGGAATCTTTCCTCGCCTCGCTGCTGCAGTGCGAGGACGGCGATCAAAGCTGCCCGCTGCCGCCGGCCAATTAACGGACGCGAATGCCTTCGATAATCATCCGCTGGACATTATCGACCGTTTGCTCAAAAAAGGCCGCGTCCTGCAGCGTGGCGCCGGTGACCGCCTCCACCTGGGTGGCGAAGTCGGCGTAATGCTGGGTAGTGGCCCAGATCATAAAGATTAAATGCTGCGGATCGACCGGCGCCAGCTTGCCGCGGTCGATCCAGCCGGAAACAATCGCCGATTTCTCATCGACCAGCGCTTTCAGATCCCCGGTCAGTTCGCCCATCAGCAGCGGCGCGCCCTGCAACATCTCAAGGCAGAAGAGCTTCGAGGCCTGGGGGTGATCGCGGGACACCTCCAGCTTCAGGCGAATATACTCGCGGATCGCCACCAGCGGGCTAATATCCTCGCGAAAGGCCTTCAGCGGCGCCAGCCAGATGGCGAGGATCTGCTGCAGAACGGCCACGTACAGCGCCTCTTTCGAAGGGTAGTAATAGAGCAGATTGGTTTTCGACACCCCGGCGCGCTCAGCCACCTGCTCCAGCCGCGTACCGTGAATACCAAATTGCGAAAATGCCTCCAGCGCGGCGGCCAGAATGGCCTCCTTTTTGGCGCTGACCGCTTGTGAACGTTTGCCGTTTTTCTTCACCGCGCCCTGTGCCATACATCCTCTCCTTCAGTTGACGCCACCAGCATAGCAAAAGCCCTTCGCCGACACGACCCCATGCACCCTGATTGCGCATGACTGCCGTTTTTTCGTGCACTGATTTTGACCATCCAGTCCACTTTTTTATCGTCCTTTTTAGCAACCCAATAGTAACACATTAATAACATTAGCATTTATAAAACTGGCATCGTGTTTGCTTTACCTCTTCTGCGAGGTGGTCCAGGGAGAGGCAGGATGCCGCGCCACCGCAACCCATCTTCCATGACTGTAGAGAGGTAGGTATGAAAATTGGTGTTTTCGTTCCCATTGGCAACAACGGCTGGCTGATCTCCACCCATGCCCCGCAGTATATGCCGACCTTCGAACTGAATAAGGCTATCGTGCAGAAAGCCGAGCACTACCATTTCGACTTCGCGCTCTCCATGATCAAGCTGCGCGGCTTCGGCGGGAAAACCGAATTCTGGGATCACAACCTGGAGTCCTTCACTCTGATGGCCGGCCTGGCCGCGGTGACCTCGAAGATCCAGATCTACGCCACCGCCGCCACCCTCACGCTGCCGCCGGCGATCGTCGCCCGGATGGCCTCCACCATCGACTCCATCTCCGGCGGCCGGTTTGGCGTCAATCTGGTGACCGGCTGGCAAAAACCGGAATATGACCAGATGGGCATGTGGCCAGGGGATGACTATTTCGCCAGCCGCTATGACTATCTCACCGAATACGTTCAGGTGCTCCGCGACCTGTGGGGCACCGGGCGCAGCGATTTCAAAGGCGACTACTTCACCATGAACGACTGCCGGGTCAGCCCGCGCCCTTCGCAGCCGATGAAGGTGATCTGCGCCGGGCAGAGCGACGCCGGCATGGCCTTCTCCGCCCAGCACGCCGACTATAACTTCTGCTTTGGCAAAGGGGTCAACACGCCAACGGCCTTCGCGCCGACCGCGGCGCGTATGATGCAGGCGGCGGAAAAAACCGGCCGTGACGTTGGCTCCTATGTGCTGTTCATGGTGATCGCTGACGAAACCGACGAAGCGGCGCGCGCCAAATGGGAGCACTACAAAGCGGGCGCCGATGAAGAAGCGCTGGCGTGGCTCACCGAGCAGAGTCAGAAAGACACCCGCTCCGGCAGCGATACTAACGTGCGCCAGATGGCCGACCCCACCTCGGCGGTCAATATCAACATGGGTACCCTTGTCGGATCGTATGCCAGCGTCGCCCGTATGCTTGATGAAGTCGCGAGCGTGCCCGGCACCGACGGCGTGCTGCTGACCTTTGATGATTTTCTTGCCGGCATCGACGCCTTTGGCGAACGCATTCAGCCGCTGATGCGCTGCCGGGACCATATTGCTCCTTTTACCCGTGAGGTGGCCTGATGATTACCCTTCCCGCTCGCCCGGAATCCCTGACCTTCGCGCCGCAGCAGGGCGCGCTGATTGTTGTCGATATGCAGAACGCCTACGCCAGCCTCGGCGGTTATCTGGATCTCGCCGGATTTGACGTCTCCGCCACCCGGCCGGTTATCGACAATATTAATACCGCCGTCGCCGCCGCTCGCGCCGCGGGCATGCTGATTATCTGGTTCCAGAACGGCTGGGATGACCAGTATGTTGAAGCCGGCGGCCCGGGCTCGCCGAACTACCATAAGTCCAACGCGCTGAAAACGATGCGTCAGCGCCCGGAACTGCAGGGCAAGCTGCTGGCGAAAGGCGGCTGGGATTATCAGCTGGTGGACGAGCTGACGCCGCAGGAAGGCGACATCGTGTTGCCGAAACCGCGCTACAGCGGCTTCTTTAACACTCCGCTCGACAGCATTTTGCGCAGCCGCGGCATCCGTCATCTGGTGTTCACCGGGATCGCCACCAACGTCTGCGTCGAATCGACGCTGCGCGATGGTTTCTTCCTCGAATACTTCGGCGTGGTGCTGGAGGATGCTACCCATCAGGCCGGACCGGCCTTCGCCCAGCAGGCGGCGCTGTTCAATATAGAAACCTTTTTCGGCTGGGTCAGCGACGTCGAGAGCTTCTGCCGCGCGCTGTCCCCTGCCACCCCGCTGTCTTTAGCCCAGGAGAAACGTTATGCCTAAACAGGTGATTATTCCGCCAGGCACCACCACGCCGATTGCCCCCTTTGTTCCGGGGACGCTCGCCGATGGCGTGATCTACGTCTCCGGCACTCTGCCGTTTGATAAGCAAAACAATGTGGTGCACATCGGCGACCCAAAGGCGCAAACCCGCCACGTGCTGGAGACCATCAAGAGCGTTATCGAAACGGCGGGCGGGAGTATGGCGGATGTGACTTTCAACAGCATCTTTATCACCGACTGGACAAATTACGCCGCGATTAACGAGGTTTACGCCGAGTTCTTCCCCGGCGATAAACCCGCGCGCTTCTGCATTCAGTGCGGGCTGGTGAAGCCCGATGCGCTGGTGGAAATCGCCAGCGTCGCCCATATCGGCACCCCGACATGATGAGGCTCAATATTGCTCCGGCCCCATGGCCCGGCGCGCCGGTTGTGGTCCTCAGCGCAGGTCTGGGCGGCGGCGGCGGCTACTGGCTGGCGCAGCGCGCGGCGCTGGAGGAACAGTATCAGCTGGTAAGTTATGACCATAACGGGACCGGGGAGAACGCCGGTCCGCTGCCCGCCGACTACAGCATGGCGACGATGGCCGGGGAGCTGTTCAGCGCTCTGCAGGCGGCGGGGATCGCCCGCTTCGCGCTGGTGGGCCACGCGCTGGGGGCGCTGATTGGCCTGCAGCTGGCGCTCGATCGCCCCGAGGCGGTGAGCGCCCTGGTGCTGGTCAACGGCTGGCTGTCGCTGTCGCCGCACACCCGCCGCTGCTTCCTGGTGCGCGAGCGTCTGCTGCATGCCGGCGGCGCGCAGGCGTGGGTCGAAGCGCAGCCGCTGTTTCTCTACCCGGCGGAATGGATGGCCGCGCGCCTGCCGCGCCTCGAAGCCGAAGATGCGCTTGCCATCAGCCATTTTCAGGGCAAGGAGAACCTGCTGAAGCGGCTGCAGGCCCTGAAGCAGGCTGATTTTTCCCGTCGCGCGGCGGCCATCGCCTGTCCGACGCTGATGGTTAGCGCCGCTGACGACCTGCTGGTCCCGGCCTCCTGCTCCCGCGTGCTGCAGACGGCGATCCCCGGCAGCCAGCGCGTGGAAATGCCGTGGGGCGGGCATGCCTGCAACGTCACCGACGCCGATACCTTTAATACCATTTTACGCGACGGGCTGGCCGCTATGCTGCCGGTCGCCAGGGAGACCCGATGAACGACGCGATAAACCAGACGGCCTGCGAGACGCTGTTTACCCAGGCCCGGACCCACAACGGCTGGCTGGATAAGCCAGTGAGCGATGCGCAGCTGCAGGCAGTCTGGGACCTGATGAAAATGGGGCCGACTTCCGCCAACTGTTCGCCGGCGCGCATCGTGTTCGTGCGCAGCGCGGACGGCAAAGAGAAGCTCCGCCCGACGCTCTCCAGCGGCAATCTGCAGAAAACCATGCAGGCGCCGGTGACCGCCATCGTGGCGTGGGACAGCGCCTTTTACGACCGGCTACCGACCCTGTTTCCCCACGGCGATGCCCGCAGTTGGTTCACCTCCAGCCCGCAGCTGGCGGAAGAGACCGCGTTTCGCAATAGCTCCCTGCAGGCGGCGTATCTGATTTTCGCCTGCCGGGCGCTGGGACTCGACACCGGGCCGATGTCCGGTTTCGATCGGGAAAAAGTCGATGCAGCGTTTTTCGCCGACAACGGCTGGAAAAGCAACCTGCTGGTGAACATCGGCTATGGCGACCCCGGCAAACTGTATGGCCGCCTGCCGCGTCTGTCCTTTGATGAAGCCTGCCTGCTGGCATAAGGAGTTGGCGATGAAGTTAGCGGACAAAGAGAGTTTTCGTGACGCCATGGCCCGCGTCGGCGCCGCGGTTAACATTATTACCACCGATGGCCCGGCGGGCCGGGCGGGCTTTACCGCCAGCGCGGTCTGCAGCGTGACCGACACGCCGCCGACCCTGTTGGTCTGTCTGAACCGCTCAGCCTCCGTGTGGCCGGTGTTCAGCGAACACCACACGCTGTGCGTCAATACCCTGGCGGCGGGACAGGAGGCGCTGTCAACGCTGTTTGGCGGTAAAACGGCGATGGACGAGCGCTTTGCCGCCGCCGACTGGCAGACCGGCGCCACCGGCTGCCCGCGGCTGGAGGCGGCGCTGGTCAGCTTTGACTGCCGCATCGACCAGCGCGTCAGCGTCGGCACGCACGACATTCTGTTTTGTCACGTCGTGGCCATTACCCGTCACCCGGAACCCCGGGGTCTGATGTGGTTTGACCGCGGCTATCACACGCTTATGCGACCCGCTTGTTAACCTTTAACCCGGGATATCATCATGGCACTCTTCGATTTTCCTCGCTGGAAGCTGACCTCCCCCGCCGCCGAATCCGGCGTTGTCGCGCCCGATGAACGCTTATCGGCCGGGCAAACGCTGGTGATGGGCGTGCAGCACGCCGTTGCAATGTTCGGCGCGACGGTGCTGATGCCGTTGTTGATGGGGCTCGACCCAAACCTGTCCATACTGATGTCGGGGGTCGGCACCCTGCTGTTCTTTGTCGTCACCGGCGGACGGGTACCGAGCTATCTCGGCTCCAGCGCCGCCTTTGTCGGGGTGGTGATCGCCATTACCGGCTTTAACGGCCAGGGACTCAACCCTCACCTCAGCGTCGCCCTTGGCGGGATCATCGCCTGCGGGCTGGTCTATACCCTGATCGGTCTGGTGGTGATGAAGATCGGCACCCGCTGGATCGAGCGCCTGATGCCGCCGGTGGTGACCGGGGCGGTGGTGATGGCTATCGGCCTGAACCTGGCGCCGATTGCCGTGCGCAGCGTCTCCGCCAGCGCCTTCGACAGCTGGATGGCGGTGTTAACCGTGCTCTGTATCGGCATAGTCGCGGTATTTACCCGCGGGATGCTGCAGCGTCTGCTGATCCTGGTCGGCCTGATCGTCGCCTGCGCGCTGTACGCCCTGCTGGCTAACGGCTTTGGCCTCGGCAAACCGCTGGACTTCTCCCCCCTCGCCCAGGCGGCGTGGTTCGGGCTGCCGCACTTTACCACCCCATCCTTTAACGGCCAGGCGATGATGTTGATTGCCCCGGTCGCGGTGATCCTGGTGGCCGAGAACCTCGGGCACCTGAAGGCCGTCGCCGGGATGACCGGGCGCAATATGGATCCGTACATGGGGCGCGCCTTCGTCGGCGATGGTCTGGCGACCATGCTCTCCGGCTCGGTCGGCGGCAGCGGGGTCACGACCTATGCGGAGAACATCGGCGTCATGGCGGTGACCAAGGTCTACTCGACGCTGGTGTTTGTCGCCGCGGCGCTGATTGCCATGCTGCTGGGCTTCTCGCCGAAATTCGGCGCATTAATCCACACCATTCCCGGGCCGGTGATCGGCGGCGCCTCGATCGTGGTCTTTGGCCTGATCGCCGTCGCCGGGGCGCGGATCTGGGTGCAAAACCGGGTCGACCTCAGCCAGAACAGCAATCTGATCATGGTGTCTGTAACCCTGGTGCTGGGCGCCGGCGATTTCGCGCTGTCGCTGGGCGGCTTTACGCTGGGTGGGATTGGTACCGCCACCTTCGGGGCGATCCTGCTGCACGCGCTGCTTCATCGCGGGACGCGTGAGGCGAAGGAGGCCAGGGTAACACCGGTTTAAGCCACATTAGCGCGGCGTTGGCGCAGGGAGCGGTGGGGGCCGGATAAGTCGATACAGTTATCGGTTTGCAACGGTTTCGCCCCGGAAAAACGGCTGTTCTGGGTTATATCCAGGCAGATGGCGCTCCCGATATGTCTTCTGCGTTATGTCTCTCATGGCGCCGGGAGCGCACAGGGGGCGGCCAGTCGCCGCCGCCCCCTGTACCCCCGGGCTCCGG